>CAMBHV010000045.1 GCA_945867255.1 uncultured Clostridia bacterium | reverse complement strand
CCAGTTGAAAATGGCTGTGGACAAATGCCACCACCAGTTTCAACCCCTTTTCCTTCAGTTGCAAATTGGTAAAGGAAAAATAGGCGTATTCCATGGCATTCTCAGAAATGCCGCTTTGAAACCGAAAATCCGGCATTTGTTGTTCCAACCTGTTTCGCAAATAGCGGAATGAACGTATAAACTCCTGATAGGCCCGCTGCAGGTCCGTGGTTCGCAAAAGAGTATGGTATGTTTCCAAAAGCGCATGGTCAAAGGTCATTTCAAATCCTCCTGTATAACCAGGCAGTGCCAGCATCCTGCCCGCCGGATGCTCCGCATGGCAAGATGCCCGCACAAGTTGCCAGGCTATCAAACCCGGTTCTTTTTTCTTTTTTGAAAATCTTCCTCAATGGCATTCTTCCAATGCACATCCAACGTAGCAGTGCTTCGAAAAGAAGCCACAGCCTGGTTCATCACTTCATAATTAAGGCGCGTCCCCACACTATCGCAATGATAATTCGCCGCATATTCCGGGGATATCCCTAAAGTTCCAGCAGCTTCTATCGCATTGATATTCGCGCCTAAAAAAAGAAATTCCCACCCGTATTTCTCTTTTTGACACCTAATCATCTCTCTGACCTGCCGCAATGAATAGCACTGGCTGGCATTCTCCATGCCATCTGTGATTATGACAAACAAGGTGTGTTCCGGCGTATCCTTTCCATGGGCATTCTTATGTATATTTGCAATGTGAGAAATGGATCTGCCAACGGCATCCAGCAATGCGGTGTTTCCCCGTACATAGTAGTCTTTACAGGTAATGGGCTCCACTTCGCACACTTTCACTCTTTCGTGCAGTACTTCGATTCGATCATCAAAGAGAATCGTAGAGACAAACGCATCTCCTGGCTCTTTTTTCTGTTTTTCCAACAGGGAATTAAACCCACCGATCGTATCATTTTCCAGCCCATACATCGATCCACTGCGATCTAAAATGAAAACCAGTTCTGTCAAATTCTTTTTCATAGCCATAGCCTCCTGTTTTATGTGTTTTTTGCTTACGAACACAGTATAGGAGGCTTTTATTGGTTATGGGTCGCTCGGCATGCGACAATCATTTTCGCAAAATCTGGTCCATGGATTTTCCTCTTGCCAATTCATCCACCAATTTATCCAGGCAGCGAATATGCCGCATGATCGGATCTTGTATCTCTTCCACACGAACGCCACATATTTTCCCTGTAATCAACACGTAAGCGGGATTCATCGTTGGGGCGTTTTGAAAAAATTCTCCATAGCTGATGCCGGAATGCTCTATCCGGGCAATGTCATCAGGGGAGTACCCGGTAAGCCAGGTTGTCACCTGGTCTACTTCTTCACGGGTACGCCCCTTTTTCACAGCCTTGTTTACCAGCAGGGAATACAGTTTTTCAAAGGGCATCTGCGTGATATCCATACGGGGCACAGCTTTAACCTCCCAATAGGCCCTGGCCAAATGTGAACAGAGCCTCATTGATCTCAAAAATGTTGTAGTTTTGATGAGCAATAAAATATTCCACAATGATATCAAACTTACTGGCCCCGGAAAAAGCAAAACCCGCTTTTCCCAATAGTTCTCTGGCTTCTGCCAGAGGCAATTCCAACGCAATGGCAAAAGCCATGGCGGTTGATTTAGAAGGCCTGTAGTGTACATCTGAGCGTATTTTTGAAAAAAGTTTTCGGTCAATATTTGCCTTCTTGTAGCATTGAGCATCTGTTATGCCGCGTTCATCTATCTTCCGCAGCAACATCTGGGAAAAGCTTTCGCCCATCTGATCTAACGCATCTTCCAAACTTTGAAGATCCGCTTCGCAGGGTAATGCCCCTGCCGGGCCCTGTTTTATGGGCTGCATGGAAGCTGCCGCCAAAGCCATGGCCCCGCGGTGCCGTTCCACTTCCATGTCGATATGCTCTTCCACATAATGATCATCGATATAGGCTGAAATGTCTGGAAAGAGCTTATATCCAATCGTGCACACAGCCGGCTCGAAGATAACCAAATAAACCGTCATGTCGCAGCCCAGCAGGGCATCCCATATGGTATCCACCGCTACCTTCAGGGCCTGCTCCAAAGGATACCCATACGCACCTGCAGAAATTAGTGGAAACGCCAGCGTTTCGCACCCGTTTTCCAAAGCCAGTGCCATCGCTGCTTGGTAAGCAGAAACCAGCAGATCCCGTTCGCCATAGCTACCTCCTCGCCAAACAGGGCCCACTGCATGAATCACATAACGTGCAGGAAGGCAATAGCCTTTCGTGATTTTTGCCTGCCCCGTTTTACAGCCACCCAGCGCTTTGCACTCTTTCAGCAGCCCCGGTCCGGCCACACGATGGATAGCACCATCCACCCCTCCACCGCCCAGCAGGCTTTCATTGGCTGCATTGACAATAGCATCCACTTTCATTGTTGTGATATCATTGCGCACAATATGCAAAGGCATAAGGCCACCTCCCTGATTCTGCCCCAATCAGATCTCTATATGATAAGTTTTGTCGATCAGAATTGCTTTCACACCATATTTTCGGCAATATTTGAGTGTTTGTGCATTATCCATAAGCAACGTCTCTAAAGTGCAGGCCGAGTCGTCTTTCCTTTGCTCTGCAACATTGGCATATTCCCTGATTTCGTGATAATGGCTGCGAATGTACGCTTCGCTCATCACCAGGCAACGATACTGAATATGTGCACGATACTCTGCTGTAAAATCTTTTTCCCAGTCAAATGGGATATAGCAGCCCTCCACAGTGAGGTTCTGCCTATTTTCGATGGCCGTTTTCACAATTTCCCGTACAATCGGCCACAGATAATCTGTCAATTCGCGGTCATTGCTTGTTGGCACAAGCGAAGTGTATCCGCTGCGGATCAGCCCCATTTTTAAATGATCGATAGATAAATAGGGATATCCATATTTATCCAATATCTTTTGGGCAAGGGCTGTTTTCCCCGTATGTGATGCCCCCGCAATCAAAAATACCATTTCATTCCCTCCGGCTATACCGCTATCTGCACGGTTGCCCATGTTGTTGTGTAAACACAGCCTGCCATGGGATAATTTTATCATAGCATGGGCTGTCGCGTGTGACAATTGCTCTTTTATGCCGGCATCACTTCTTTATAACCATTGCAAACGCGCACATCTTTCAAATGCTACGGGGCAGCTATTTTCGGCATCTGTTATTATTCGCCTGTATGACCGGTTACTTTGAAATGATACCGCACGGTTTTCCACAAGGATATGATTTCATTTACACTCTCGCGCGCTTTTTTAGCCCCAAAAGGCGTGCGCATTCTTCTCACCTTAAAACTAAATGTGCCAACCCGCCATGATCTCAGCAGAGTATCTAACATAATAGATGGAAAATAGCGTATCCATTTAAAACAGATAAAAATTGTATCTTTGGGTCAAACAGTCCTTGGTTCCAGTTGAACCGCAAGTAAAATCAAGCCCAAGTTTGCCCTGTTGAGTATAATTGTTTTAAACGGAGTGGAGGGAAACCAAATGAATCACGACCTGCAAAACAATATTCAACACATCATAAACCAAATCGACATCTGTATTCGAAACAGGAACGACGAGGCGCTGGCCTTAAGTACCCTCGCTCAGAAATTTGGATATTCAGAATATTATTTTTCAAGAAAGTTTAAGCAAATTTCGGGAATGCAGTTCCGCGACTATCTTCGCTATCGAAAGCTGGCCTTCGCACTGCACCAGATACGTAATACCCAAAACAATATTTTGGATATCGCCTTGGATTACGGGTTTTCATCTCACGAAGCCTTTACCCGCGCTTTTAAAAGCGCCTATGGAATCACACCTAGCGAATGTCGAAAAAAAGATGTTCCCGCTGTGCTTCGCACAATTATTAAGCCCTTCGATTGCTATCTTCTAAGCAATGACAAAGCAGATATGCAACAAACAGCAAATGCGATAAAAACATATTTTGTCACGATTCCCGCACACAAATTTCTGCACATAAAAAACTACGAGAGCATCGGTTATTGGGATTTCTGGCAAAAGCAGAACCTGATTCCCGGGCAAGACTATCAAACGGTTTGCCGTTTACTGGACACTATCCAGGGCAAATTGGATGCCCCCTGCGAAAATAGCCCAAATAGCCACGGCGGACAAATTATGGCATTTATCAACGACCCTGCCGGCAGAATTTGCAGTTGGGGGATTCCTCTTGCCGAATGCTATGGTGTACGTCTTCCCTCGGACTATGATGGAAACATCCCATCACAAATGTTGATGATTGATGTGCCCGAAGCAGACTACTTAGTTTTTGAGCATGGCCCGTTTGACTTTGATACGGAGAACAGACTTGTAGAAGAGAAAATGGAAAAAACCATGAGGGAGTTTGATTATTCCGCAACAGGGTATCATCTTGACCTTTCTCCCGGAAGAATATTTTATTTCTATCACGATTGCAAGCGGTTCTGGAAATATATCAGGCCTGTAAAAAGATAAATAAAGCGACGGTTTTGAAACAGTAATTTCAAGCCGTCGTTTTCTGTTATCAGAAAAAAGCAACAATATTTACACAGAAGCAGTTGCGCCATTTTCAATAAATGTAACTCAAAAGTGTTGATGCACCAGCCTGTTTACCCGGCGCAAGGTAAAGCTCCTGTGCATCCGGGATTGGCTGCTGTTCGATGAAAACGGCGCTGCCCCAATTTTGACAATAAAAAAGGCGGAGTGTCCTTTGTAGGATACTTAGATCCCATAAGGACACTCCGCATGGTCGGAGTGGCGGGATTCGAACCCACGGCATCCACATCCCAAATGTGGCGCGCTACCAACTGCGCTACACCCCGATATCCTTTATTCTGTTCTCATGCAAGCAATGCGTGGTGTGCCAACGCTGCCTTGGTTTGCCTCCAAGCGCCAAACGCCATCTTTCAAGCATTGCTCGTGCGCGTGCTGCGCACAAACTAGTGCATGTGTTGTCTATTATATGCAAAAAAAGGCCGCACGTCAAGTAAAACGCTTGACGCAAGGGCCGTACCGCCGTACAATAGGAACATATCTCGAAAAAGAAAAGGTGGCAGGCATGGAACGCAACGAAAAGAAAATGGAAAAAGTGATTGCCCTGTGCAAAAACAGAGGCTTTATTTATGCAGGCAGCGAAATTTACGGCGGCCTTGCGAACTCGTGGGATTATGGCCCTCTCGGCGTGGAATTCAAAAATAATGTAAAACGCGCCTGGTGGAAAAAATTTGTGCAGGAAAGCCCGTATAACGTAGGGCTGGACGCAGCCATTATCATGAACCCCCAAACGTGGGTCACCACCGGCCACGTGGCCGGATTCTCCGACCCCTTGCTGGACTGCAAAAGCTGCAAAGCCCGTCATCGTGCAGATAAGCTGATTGGTGACGTACATCCCGAAGTAAATGTGGATGCCATGAGTTTTGACGAGATGGACGCCTTCATTGCCCAGCATGATGATGTGGTTTGCCCCGTATGCGGCAAACACGACTTTACACCCATTCGCAAATTCAACCTGATGTTCAAAACGGCCATTGGCGTAACGGAAGATTCTTCCAGCACATGCTATCTGCGGCCCGAAACCGCCCAGGGTATTTTTGTAAACTTTGCCAATGTGCAGCGCACCACACGCCGCAAACTTCCTTTCGGCGTGTGCCAAGTAGGCAAAGCCTTCCGCAACGAGATTACCCCAGGCAACTTCACGTTCCGCACGCGCGAATTTGAGCAGATGGAATGCGAATTTTTCTGCAAGCCCGGAACGGATCTTGAGTGGTTTGCCTATTGGAAAGATTACTGCAAAAATTGGCTGCTTAGCCTGGGCATTCAGGAAGAACACCTGCGCCTGCGTGATCACGAACCTGCGGAACTGGCTTTCTACTCCAACGCCACCACGGACATTGAATATGCCTTCCCGTTCACCGATTGGGGTGAATTGTGGGGCATTGCAGACCGCACCAATTATGACCTGGGCCGCCACCAGGAAGCCAGCGGCAAGAGCCTGGAATATTTCGACCCGGAAACAAACGAACACTACATTCCTTATGTCATTGAACCTTCTCTTGGGGCAGACCGTGTGGCCCTTGCTTTCCTGTGCGAAGCGTATGACGAAGAAGTGGTAGACGCCGCAAAGAACGATACCCGCGTGGTGATGCATCTGCACCCGGCGCTGGCCCCCTACAAAGCCGCCGTATTGCCGCTTTCCAAAAAACTGGGTGAAAAGGCACGCGAAGTGTATGCCGAACTTGCCAAGTACTTTATGGTGGACTACGACGAAGCCGGTTCCATTGGCAAGCGCTATCGCCGTCAGGACGAAGTGGGTACGCCGCTTTGCATTACAGTGGATTTCCAGACTGTGGGCGATGATTCCACTCCGGCCGACCACTGTGTCACCGTAAGAGATCGTGACACAATGGAACAGGTGCGCATCCCCATCGATCAGCTTCGCAGCTACATCGAAGAGAAAATCGCCTTCTAAACCATCTTTTTCCGAAAAACAAAAAGGTCCGCTTTGTGTTTTACATAAAGCGGACCTTTTTTATTATAGTCTTATGCTTCTATCTGTTGCGGAAAATTCACACCCCACTGCCGGCGTAAGCGGTCGGCCAGCGCCATCACGCGGCAACTGGTTTCGTGCGGCATTTCCGGGCATTCGCACAGGCCTTGTTCGATAGCTCGTTTGCAGGCCCGAACTTCATATTCATATCCTGAAATCTGCTGCGGCACAGGCACGCTGTACACAAGATGATGCCCCGCGTCGTACACTTCCAGTTTCTCCGGGTTATTGATGTTCTGCACAAGCAGATAGCCCTTTTCGCCATAAATGACCCCGCTGCGGTCTGTCGGGCCCATCATGGTGGCGTGCAGGCAAGCCTGCCGGCCATCTGCCCAACGCATGGTGATGTTCTCCACAGCATCCACACCCGTTTCCAGAAGGCACGCCTGCCCCGTGATCTCTGCCACATCGTCTCCAAATGCCATCATGGCAAAATTGATAGGATATACGCCAAGGTCCAGCAAAGAACCTCCGGCGAGATTTGGTTCGCGCATACGCTCTACTTCCCAGATAGGATAACCCAGATTGGCCTGCAGACTGTGTACAGTTCCCAGCTGGCCAGAAGCAATAATCTCGTCGATCAGCCCACGCGATGGCATATAGCGCGTCCAAATAGCCTCTGCCAACAAGAGGCCTTTTTCCCTTGCCATGGTTGTCACGCGCTTTGCCTGTGTTTCGTTCACGGTAAATGCCTTTTCGCACAGCACATGCTTGCCCGCTGCAAGGCAAAGCTGTGTGTGTGCTGCATGATGAGAATGCGGCGTGGCTACATACACAAGGTTGATCTCTGTATCTGACAGCATAGCCTCATAGCTGCCATATGCACGCGGTATACCATGTGCGGCTGCAAAAGCCTGCGCCCTTGGTAGTTCACGTGCAGCAACCGCCAGTACCTGCACATCTTCCTCACGCATAGCCGCCACCGTATTCGCCATTTTAGCTGCTATTTTCCCTGCGCCCAGAATTCCGATGTTCAGTTTCATATCCCGTTCTCCTTTCTATCCATAGCCGAGCCCTAGCGACATTCCATGCAGCAACAAAGAGGCACCTTGCTTTGGCCAAACGAAACCCATTGCCTTCTTTTCAACGGCTTCTTGCCTTTACCACCCGCACCGTCTGTCCCTTCGCAGTTTACTGCCAGTGATATCTGCCGCGGCCATTTGCCTAAATAAGTGCCGATTCAGCGGAAGGCATGCCTTTTTTCTTCTGTTTGTTATGATACCATGAATTTGCAAAAAGAAACAGGGGCGCCCCTTTAGGGAAGGGGACGTCCCTGCTACTTTCAAAACAGGCTGTGTACACAGCGTCAGGCCAGCACAAGCTCGCCGCTCTTTTCGTCCACGGTCAGCACCGTTCCGGGTGCCGGATCGTTAGCGATGATGGCGCGCGCCACCAGCGTTTCTACCTTGGACTGGATATATCGTTTCAACGGACGTGCACCATATACAGGGTCATACCCGCCATTGATGATATGCTGTTTGGCAGCATCTGTAATATGCAGTGCAAGCTGCTTGTCAGCAAGGCGCGCTTCCAAACGGGCCAACAGCAGGTCCACCACGCCGCCAATTTCTTCTTTCGAAAGCGGCTTGTAATACACGATCTCGTCCAGGCGGTTCAAGAACTCCGGCCGGAACGATGTCTTCAGCAAAGCATCCACCTGGCTCTTGGCAGCTTCGGTAATGGCGCCATTTTCAATGCCGTCCAGGATATACTGGCTGCCCAGGTTGGACGTGAGAATGATGATGGTGTTCTTGAAGTCCACCGTGCGGCCCTGGCTGTCGGTGATGCGGCCATCGTCCAGCACCTGCAGGAGGATGTTGA
>CAMBHV010000044.1 GCA_945867255.1 uncultured Clostridia bacterium | reverse complement strand
GGACATCATCAGGTCGGTGCACGCGCGGTGCAAATCCGCCGATTTTTCAATATAGCAGGGCACGTTGCCCGGGCCTACACCCAGTGCCGGCTTACCGCAGGAATAAGCCGCCTGCACCATGCCCGGGCCACCGGTGGCAAGGATCGTGGCAACGCCGGGGTGATTCATCAGAGCGCCAGTCGCCTCAATGGAAGGTTTGTCGATCCACTGAATACAATTCTTCGGGGCGCCCGCCTTCACGGCAGCTTCATATACAATGCGGGCCGCTTCAGCAGAGCACTTCTGCGCAGAAGGATGGAACCCAAAAATGATGGGGTTGCGGGTTTTTACCGCAATGAGGCATTTAAACAGCGTGGTGGAAGTTGGGTTCGTGGTAGGTGTCACGCCACAAATCACACCCACGGGTTCAGCCACTTCCACGTAGCCTTCCATCTCGTTTTCATCCAGAATCCCCACGGTTTTTTCATTTTTGATATCGTGCCAGATGTACTCGGTGGCAAACATGTTTTTGATGACTTTATCCTCGTACACGCCGCGGCCAGTCTCTTCCACAGCCATGCGCGCCAATTCCTGGTGCTTATCCAAACCGGCAAGCGCCATTTCATGTACAATGTGATCCACCTGTTCCTGGTCCAGTTTCAGGAATTCCTGCAGAGCCACCTGTGCCTTTTCTACAAGGGCATCAATCATGACCTGCACTTCCGATTTTTCCGTTGTAACAGACGTTACTTTCTTTTCTGCCATACGTTTTCTTCCTCCAAAAGAGTTTTTCTGTTCAGAACCTGTGTTTGTATTGTTTATTTTTCGGTAAATCTTGCTATTCTTATTGTAACTTGCTGTTAAATGTTTATCAATAAGCCGTTCTGCCGAATATTTTTCGATTCGATGCCCTGTTTTTGTCAAGTTGACAAACTTTTAACAAACGGACTTTGAAAAAAGTTCATCCTTTTCTCTTTTCTCTTCCTTTCCGCCAAAGTTACCCCCACACTCTTTCCGCACCACAAAAAAGCGTGTATAATAAGGCAAACTGGCATCATCCGTTACACGATAAGGCTGCAAAATTTTAGTTTTTTGTATTTCATAATCATAATGCAAGGAGTTTTACCCAATATGGAATGGACTGATATCAAAACAACCGTACCCGCCCGTTTCTCAGATACTGCAGAGGCAATTGCAACTGGTATATCCGGCGGCGGCATCTACATTGAAGATTATCGTAATCTGGAGCAACAGGTGCAACAGATTGCCCATGTGGACCTTATTGAACGCGACTTGGTAGATAAGCCGCGTGATACCGTGACAATTCATCTTTACATTGCGCCGGATGAAAATTTTGCCGAAATTGCTGACCTGATGCGCGACCGTTTGGCCCGCGCAGAGGTTCCCTTCACACTCATTTGTGAGGGGGTAAAACAGGAAGACTGGGAAAATGGCTGGAAACAGTATTACCATGCCATGGAGATTGGCACACGCCTTGCCATTGTGCCCAGCTGGGAACATTACGATACACAGCGCGCTGTGATTACATTGGATCCCGGCATGGCTTTTGGCACCGGCACGCATGAGACCACAGCGCTGTGTCTGGAAACATTGGACGAGCTCGTAGAAGGCGGCGAGCGTGTCCTGGATATTGGCACCGGCAGCGGCATTTTGGCTATTGCAGCACTAAAGCTGGGTGCCGCACAGGCCGAAGGCATTGACATTGACCCCATGTGTGTGCGCACTGCCGGTGAAAATGCTCAGCGAAATGGTGTACAGCAGAACTTCCAGGTCTTGATTGGCGATTTGTCTGACAAGGCCAGCGGCCAGTACGACATCATCTGCGCAAATATTGTAGCCAACGCAATCAAAGCACTTGTGCCCGATGTGCCTGCGCTTTTAAAGCAAGGCGGCACTTTTATGGCCAGTGGCATCATCGATACCAGGAAAGATGAAGTAATCGCCGCCGTGCAAGCTACCGGGTTAAGCGTCCAGCAGGTAAAAGAAAAAAATGGCTGGGTGTGCCTTATTTGCGCCAATTTGGCCGTATAAAGAAGTTCACAAGGAGGTGTGCGGCGTGCCGCATCGTTACTTTTCTTCTGAAATCAGCACAGGCAAGATATGGCTCAGCGAAGCCGATTCCCGGCATCTTTGCGTGGTAATGCGCGCCCAGGCCGGGCAGGAAGTTATTGTATGTGATGGGCACGGCATCGATCATTTTTGCAGGCTTTGTCTTCCTTCCCCCATGCGTGCTGAATTAGATATTCTTTCCAGCTCAAAAAGTGTGTCAGAACCTTCCACACATGTTACCCTATATGTGGGATATCCCAAGCAGGACAAGCTGGAATTTATCATACAAAAGGCTACTGAACTTGGCGCGGCTCGCATCGTTCCGTTTTTCAGCCGGTTCTGCGTAGCTACGCCAAAAAACGAAGAAAAAAAACACGAGAGGTATGCCCGCATCGCATTAGAGGCCGCCAAACAGTCAGGGCGCGGTGTTGTGCCGGAGATTGGGCTTCCTCTTACATATGGCCAGATGCTATCCGAGGCATCCCAGGCTGATACAGCCGTATTCTGTTACGAAAAAGGCGGCGCATCTTTGCATAGCCAGCTGGATAATGGGAACTCCATTGCCATCGTCACCGGTAGTGAGGGCGGTTTTTCCGAACAGGAAGCGCAAGCCGCCAGCGCCGCCGGCCTTATCCCGGTAGGGCTTGGGCCACGCATCCTGCGCTGTGAAACAGCCCCCATCGCTGCATTGGCTGTCACTATGGCACTAACCGGCAATTTACAATAACCTCTTGGTCTCTTTCTTGCCCGCGGTGTGCAAAGCAGTTGATATATTGTCGAAAAAACACCTGTGGATGAAGAGCAGTCTTATAAATAAACCCCAACAGCGCTCCGCCGTGAGTTGCGCTTTCCCGGCACCAGAAACACAACCTTGGCTTTGCGGCCGGTGCTGCCTGCGCGGGCTGATATTTCTCTTTCTCAGCCCCTTAGCCAATTTCCATGCCATATCATCATTCATCCGGCTTCAGATACACGGGGGCTAAACACGAATTTCCCTTTTGGTATTTCAAAGAAATCGCCACCGGTGTGACGTAGGAGCCCAGGCATCCTCGTTATGTAGATAAGCAAGCCGCAAAAATCATCATGTGTGGTGGCATCACATGGGAAGAATATAAGGAATGAAAATGAAACAATGGTGTAAAAAACACGCCGGGCAGGTGCTTGGCGTACTTGCAGTTCTGATTCTGGCCGGAGTTGGCCTTACATATCGAAAAGAGATTTGGGCTATTCTTACCCAGGAGAGCGCACGAGACGCTTTTATCGAATTCGTCCGCGGGCGCGGCGTGGCCGGAGTGTTCCTTTTTCTTGGCATCCAACTTCTTCAGGTGGTGGTGGCTTTCCTCCCAGGCGAAATGGTGGAACTGGCCGCTGGGCTCCTGTATGGCACCTGGGGAGGGCTTGCACTTTGCCTTTGCGGCATTCTGCTGGCAAGCTGTATGATCTACGCATTCATCCGGTTATTCCACGTAAACAAAATTGACGAAAAAACTCTTTCGAAGTATCGTTTCCTTCACGATAAGGCTCACATTCGTTTTATGGTGTTTCTCGTCTTTTTTATTCCCGGCACCCCCAAGGATATTCTCACCTATCTTGGTCCATTTCTGCCCCTGCCTGCATGGCAATTTTTGCTTATTTCTACCTTGGCACGCATCCCATCGGTGCTCACCAGCACATTTGCCGCAAACCAGTTTGCAAATGGCGCATGGAAGGTGTCGGCAGCCGTGTTTGCCATCACTGGCATCGTGGCATTTTTGTGCCTTCTCTTCGAAGAGCGTATTCTGGCCCGGTTTCGCCGCTGCACCACAGAAAAATAATAGAAAGTTGCGTACATATATGTTATACTAAGGGGTGGGGTTTATCCCCATTTTTCTCTTGAAGGAGGATTTTTCATGGCGTCTTATCGCATTTTAACCGATTCCACTACGGATCTCTCGCCTGAACTGGTAAAGAAGATGGATGTCACCATACTTCCCATGTTGTTCACCATGGATGGGAAAACGTATCGCAACACGCCAGATGAGGCGGACATGTCCTACAAAGAATTTTATAGTAAAGTTCGGGCCGGCAGCATGCCTACCACCAGCCAGATTAACCCCATGGACTTTAAAGAGACCGTGGCACCCATTTTGGCCGGCGGTGAGGATGTATTATATCTTGCATTTTCTTCCGGCCTTTCGGGTACATACAACAATGCCCGTATCGCGTTTGAAGAACTGGCCGAAGAATATCCAGAGCGCAAGGTTCTGTGTGTGGATACACTGGGTGCCTCAATGGGCGAGGGCCTGATGGTATACCTGGCCTGCCAGGAGCGCGCAAAGGGCAAAACCATTGAGCAAGTGGCCCAGTGGGTGGAAGACAACCGCCTGCATCTGGCACACTGGTTCACTGTGGATGATCTGAACCATTTGAAGCGCGGCGGACGCGTATCCGGTGCGGCGGCATTTTTTGGCACTATGCTGGCTATCAAGCCCGTGCTTCATGTAGATAACGAAGGACACCTGATCCCCATGGAAAAAGTGCGTGGCCGCCGTCAGAGTTTAGATGCTCTGGTTGCCCATATGGCTAAAACGGGCATCGATAACCAGCATCAAACCGTATTTATCAGCCATGGTGACTGCGAGGCAGACGTGGAATATGTGGCTGAACAGATCCGGCAACAATTCGGCACCAGCGAAATCTACACAAATCCTATTGGGCCGGTGATTGGCGCGCATTCCGGCCCCGGCACGGTAGCTCTGTTCTTCCTGGCTGAAAACCGCGATTAATCACAATTGGTTATCCTTTGCATGGTGTCATAAGGTTATATTGTCAATTAAAGCCCGGGGCTTTTTAAGGCCCCGGGCTTTTTCCATCATTTTATCTCACTTTTTGTACCAAGGGCCTTTCTATTATTGCAGGTTCAGACCCATCAGATACTCTTTGGTAGGCAAAAGTTCGCTGGCCGCCAAAGAAAAGCAGCGCACTCCCAAGCGCGCATAGGTTTCCACCGTAGTAGGGCGCGCCGCGCTGTCACAGCATAACACCAATGGAATGTTGGCCCTTTTGGCAGCTTCCACCGTCAGGCCCACCAGCTGCTGCATAGCCTGTGAAGCAACGGAAAAATAGGGCTGCACATCGGCTTGCGTTCTGTCTGCCGCATGTGTATACTGTGCGAGGTTTGCAAGGTCGATGCTGAAAAACGAAGCCTTCTGCGCCAACTCCTGTGCGCACAGGGCAGCTGCCGGTGTTTCTATGATCACGCCCACGGGTACATTTTCCTGAAACAACTGTTTTGTGTGGCGAAGTTCGCGTTTGGTCTCATATAATATATTCAACGCACATTCCAATTCTTCCCGGGAAGATACCATGGGAAGCGCCACCTGCAGACGGCCCGCTACACCCGCGCGCAACATAGCCGCAAACTGGCTGCGCAAAAGCTGCGGATGTGCCAGGCTGTACCGCACGCCTCGCAAACCCAGCGCCGGATTTTTCTCCGGCTGCACTTCAAAGCCTGGCGGCTGTTTGTCTGCACTGAGATCATATGTGGCAATGGTTACAGGTTTTCCTTTTGCGTTTGCTAGGCACTGCGAATAAAAGCGCACCTGCGCATCCTCATTTGCCTCGCTTCCTGCAAGAAGCTGATATTCGCTTTGTAAAAGTCCAATACCTTCCGCGCCCTCCTGCATGGCCTGCGCCACGCCACTTTGTGTTGCACAGTTCGCCATTAGCGTAATGCGCGTTCCATCCCTTGTGATGCACACCGCTTCACGCAGTTTCTCTCTGGTAAGGCTGCGTCGGCGCAAAAGGCGGATGCTGTGAGAAAAGCGCGCCTTGGTACCTTCGTCCGGGTCCAGATACGCTTCGCCGCACTTCCCGTCCAATGCAGCGAGGTGCCCGTCACAGTGCTCCAGAAAGGCCTCCCCTGCCATTACTACTGCGGGGATGCCCATAGTGCGCGCAAGTTGCGCAGCATGCGCATTTACAGAGCTCTGTGCCGTAATAAACCCCAAAAGCAGGCTTCTGTCCAACATGAAAATATCAGTGGGATATATTTCATGTGCAGCAATAATGGCCGGGCCCGAAAGCTGCAAAATCTGCCGCGGGTTATCATCCAGCACTTCTACCACACGATAACACGCGTCCAGCACATCGCATGCTCTCTCTCGCATATAGTCGTTATCCAGTGCACGGATACGCCCCGCAAAGATACCCGCCGCGCGTTCCACCGCTGCGGCGGCCCCAGCCCCCGCTTTGATGTACCTGGCAATTTCTTCACGCAGGCCCTCATCATCCAACATCATACGCTGGGCGGCAAGGATATCCTTTTGTGTGCTGTCTGCCCTTTGCTCCAAATCCTGCAGCTGTGCACGGGCGGTTTGTGCCGCGGTACAGAAACTTTCATACTCCTGCGTGGGGCTCATTATAACGCGCCCAAGGCCTGTCTGGACATGGCGAAGCCTTCGAACAGTGCCAACCGCAAGACCGGCCGATGCTGCCATTCCTTTTACAAGTTCCATCCCACAGGCCTCCTTTTTCGCTTTACGATGTATATACCTGCGTCGTGCAGATGTATACCCGCACACAGGCGGCTTTCTTTTAGGTTATTATATCACATCTTTTTTTCGTAGAAACCCCTTTTCTTGTGGCTTGGCCATGGAAAACCGGGCTTTTTGATTGACGCTGCCTTTCCTTTTTGCTATAATAGATAAGCGCCGCACATGTGCGGCCATATCCGTGCAGCGGTATCGAAGCGGTCATAACGGGGCTGACTCGAAAGACTCTCGCCTTTTGGTCAATTTGTCCGCAAGGAATGGCTTAACAGTGGGCTTTTCCTTGGGTGTGCATCCGATTTTTCCTGCGTTATCTTGCATCGAAATCTTGCATTTTTCCAAATATCTTGCAAGGCGGTGCTTGAAAATTAAATATGGAGACGTATCGAAGTGGTCGTAACGAGAACGACTCGAAATCGTTTTGTCCAGAGATGGGCACGTGGGTTCGAATCCCACCGTCTCCGCCAGAAAATGGCGCTATGTCGAGGTTTATCGGCATAGCGCCGTTTTTTATCGTCCTGACGCAGACAACATTTTTTCTTGCCTTACCACCGTTTTTCGGGCAGCTCCTCGGGCAGCGCCAAGGCTTTCTCCATTGTGGCGGCGCTGAGCTGCTTTGACTGGGAATCCAGATGAGCGTAGATGTTCGCCGTGGTGGAGATGTCGCTGTGGCCCAGCCATTCCTGAATTTGTTTCATGGGCACACCCTGTTTCAGCAGCAGACTGGCGCAGGAGTGCCGTAAATCATGGAAGCGGATATGCCGCAGACCATGTGCTTTCAGGAGCTTTCCGAAATTCTCGGAAACTGCATTGGGAAGAATGAGATTTCCCATCTCATCTACGAACAGATATCCTTTGTATTTTTTGTTATAGCAATTTCCGCAGAGCCGCTCGTTGTATTCCTGCTGTTCCTTCAACTCCTTCAGCCGCTGGACGAAACCCTCCACCAGCGGCAAAGTCCGCAGGCTGGACTTGGTCTTGGCCCGGTCGGCCTGGATGAGAACGTGCTTACCTTCAATATTTGCACTGGTGACAATGTGCCGGATCGTCAGCGTTCCAGCCTCAAAGTCGATGGCGTCCCACCGCAGGCCCAGTACTTCGCTGCGGCGCAGTCCATAAAATGCCGCAAATTGGATGATCAGTTCCAGACGACTGCCTCGGGCCGCTTGGAACAACTCCTCCATCTCCTGGGCGGTATAGTAAGAGGACATATACTTCTGCAGCTTTGGCCTCTCTACCTTGTCTACTGGGTTGCCGGGAATAAGATCTAACTTCACCGCATATTTCAGAGCTTTGTGCATGTTAGCATGAAACTTGATTACACTTGTGGCTTTTAGGGTTTCTAGCTCGTGAAGGTAGAAATTTTGAATATGGCTGGCTTTCAATCCATCTAAGGTGATGCCGGTGGGTTCGAAGTACGGTACGATATGGTCCTTCACGTTGAAACAGTAGCTGGACCAGGTGGTTGGTTCCACAGAAGTCCGGATAATTTTCAGCCAGTAAAGCATATAATCACTGAACAGCATGTCTGGGCTTAGGTCAGTGGAACGATCAGGTGCAGGCGGCGCAAAGCTATGGCGGGCCTGCCGCAGCAGATCCTCGGCCTTTTTCTTGTTGCCTTTCACCGGCAGCCCGGTACCCTGCCATTTCTGCACCCGCTTGCCGTTGGGGCCTTTGTAGCTGAGCACAATATAAAAATATCCGTTTTTTTCGGTCAGTCGACCAGATACCATGGACATTCCTCCTTTGGATTATTGGTGTTCTCCGGGTCCGACACAAGAATACCCGGAAGTTGCCTCGAA
>CAMBHV010000043.1 GCA_945867255.1 uncultured Clostridia bacterium | reverse complement strand
ACGCAGCGTGATATTCTGGAGACATCAGCACGCTATGTAAAGAAAGGTGGAAAACTGGTGTATTCCACCTGTACGGTGAATCCGAGAGAGAATGAAGAAATTGTGCAGGAATTCCTGGCGCGACATCCAGAGTTCCAACCAGCACAATATCGATGCCCTGTTCCCGGGGCGTGCGTTCGAAACGGAATGACAACGCTGTACCCATTTTTCACACAAACAGATGGTTTTTTTATAGCATCCTTGGAAAGATTGTGGTAAAATGAATCGGATAGGAATTTCTTCCTTCACACTTGATAAGTTGACGCAATTTGTTGTGCAGTGCGGCCAACCCGCATTTCGAGCCAAGCAGCTGTTCAGCTGGCTGCATGAAAAGCGGGTGACAGAATTTTCTGCCATGACCAATCTGCCCAAGGCATTTGTGCAGCAGCTGGAACAGCAATGCAAAATCGAAACACTGCGCCCTGTGCGCCGGCAGTGTGCGAAAGACGGCACAGTGAAGTATCTGTTTGCCCTTTCGGATGGAAACTGTATCGAGACGGTTTTGATGCGATATTCCTATGGGAACTCTGTGTGCGTGTCCACGCAGGTGGGCTGCCGCATGGGATGCCGTTTTTGTGCTTCCACGCAGGGAGGCCGCGTGCGCAACCTGACAGCAGGTGAGATTGCCGGAGAGATTTATGCCGTTATGGCAGACACAGGAGAGCGCGTTTCCCATATCGTATTAATGGGAATCGGCGAGCCTTTGGACAATTTTGATAATGTGATGGATTTCTTATCAATTATTTCCTGCCCCCAGGGCGTTAATATTGGTATGCGGAATATAAGCCTTTCCACCTGTGGCCTTGTGCCCATGATAGAAAAGCTGGCGCAAAAAAAGCTGGGGTTGACGTTGTCTATCAGCTTACATGCACTGGCAAAACTGATTGATGGAATGGGTGCACATGTGAACCTGATTCCTATCAACCCTGTGGATGGTTCACCATATTCTGCAGCGGATTCGGCAAATGTAAAGCGGTTTCAAAATACACTTTTGGCGCTGGGTGTGAATGCAACAGTGCGTCGGCGCCTTGGAACGGAGATCAGCGCAGCCTGCGGCCAGTTGCGTCGCGAGGCAAGCAAGGAGGGAACGCCTGGAGATGGAATTGTCCGCCAGAACTGACATTGGCAACAAGCGTGCGGAAAATCAGGACAGTTACCGTGCACAGGCACGTACAGACGGCAAGGCATGGCTGGCTGTGTGTGATGGAATGGGCGGTGCTCGCGGTGGGCGGCTGGCAAGTGGCCTTGCAGTGGCCAGCCTGGAGCATTCGCTGAACGCAGGGCTACCGGATGTAGAAACGGATAAACAGGCACGTGCCCTACTGGAACAGGCTGTACGCGGTGCAAATGAGGCCGTGTATGAAAAAGCCCTTGCAACCCCGGCCGCAAGAGGCATGGGAACAACTGTGGTTTGCGGGGTTCTGCGCGGCGGTATGCTGCAATACGCACATGTGGGGGATTCACGCATTTATCTGTATCACGGCCATTCTATCTGCCAACTCACAAGAGATCATTCTATTGTGCAGGAGCTGGTAGAACAAGGTTCGATCACGGCGGAAGAAGCCGCGTTCCATCCTCGCAAGAACCTGATCACTCGTGCGCTGGGTGTTGGCCCGCAAGTGGATATAGACTTTGGCGAAATCGTGCTGGCGCCGGGAGATATCCTTGTGTTGTGCACGGACGGGCTCAGCAACTATGTTACGGTGGATGAGATGGAGGAGATCATCCAAACCACCGCATTCTACGATATGGCGGATGCACTGGTGAATCGTGCGTTGAAGGCTGGCGGGCTGGATAATGTTACGGTCCTACTTGCAAAGTGCGAAGCTACGGAGGAGAACAATGGATAACGTTTCAAACAAAATGCTGGACGGCCGTTACCGCATTGAGAAACTGCTTGGTGCGGGTGGCATGGCCAATGTATACAAAGCCACGGATATGAAGGAAAACCGCCCGGTTGCGGTGAAAGTGTTGCGCGCCGAGTTCATGAACAATGCCGATCTTGTGCGTCGCTTTAAAAATGAATCCAAGGCGATTTCGGTTTTGGACCATCCCAATATCGTGAAGGTCTATGACATCAACATTACGCAGAAGCTTTCCTATATCGTGATGGAGTATGTGGAAGGCATCACGCTCAAAGACTACATGAATTACCGCAAGCAGCCTTTGACTGTGAAAGAAACAATGCACTTTGTGCGCCAGACATTGCTTGCCTTGCAGCATGCACACGAGAAAGGAATTGTGCATCGCGATGTAAAGCCGCAGAACATTATGCTTTTGCAGAATGGATCCATCAAGGTGATGGATTTTGGTATTGCGCGCTTTTCCCGTTCAGAAAATCAGACGGTGACGGACAAAGCTATCGGTTCTGTGCATTATATTAGCCCGGAACAGGCAAAGGGTGATGTGACAGACGCCAAAGCAGACTTGTACTCTGTGGGTGTGATGATGTATGAGATGCTGTCCGGGCGCCTGCCGTTTGATTCCGACAGCCCGGTGTCCATTGCCATTAAGCAGATTGCGGACACGGCCACTCCGCTTCGCCAGGTGAACCCCAATGTGCCGGAGGGCCTTGCCGCTATCACAGCGCGAGCCATGGCAAAAGACCCGCGCAACCGCTATCCGTCGGCCCGCGAAATGCTGGCGGATCTGGAAGAGTTCCGCCGAAACCCCAACGTAAAGTTTGAATATCATGATGAGCCCGCCCCTATGGCGGAAGAACCCACAAGATATATAGATAAGGTGGTGAGCAACACGCCAGAAAGACGTTCTGCCGGCACAGCCGGAAAACGGCCAAGTGCGCGCGGTGCGGCACCAAAGAAGGCAAGCGCGCGTGGGCCCAGGAAAGGCAAGGGCCGTTTTGTGTTGCCCATTATGGGCGGCATGGCAGCGGCATTTGCGGTGGGTGCGGCAATTCTTGTTTTTGTAATCTTTAAAACATCAGGAACCACATTGTTCAGCAACGTAGAGGACGTAGATTTGCCGAACTTTGTGGAGATGTCTTTGGAGGATATCCAAAATAACCCGGAATATGCCTCATTTACCTTCGATATTAAGGACGATTACAGTGCGGAGTACGCACAAGGCCTGGTATATGATCAATCCCCCAAAGCGCCTAAGCGTGTGAAGGCAAACGCAACAGTGACACTGTATGTCAGCAAAGGCACGCAGGTGGTTACTTTGCCGGATGTTTTGGGCAAGGAACGATACGATGCACGCGATGAACTGCAGAATCTGGGCTTGGTGGTGACCATCCGCATTGAGGAACGGGAGGACATGGCGGAGAATCTGGTGTTTAAAGTAACAGATGCGGCAAGCCAGGAACTTACTGCTGGTGCCCAGCTGAAGACCGGAGATTCCGTATACATCTATGTAAGTCGTGAGCACTATGACAATGAAGTAAAAGTGCCGGATATCACCAATATGACGTTAGAGGACGCAAAGAAATTGCTCACCTCTCGCAATTTGCGCTTGGGGCCGCAAACAGAAGTATATTCTGATGCTGCGCCGGGTACGGTAGTGAATCAGAGCCCGAAAGCAAATGAATCGCTTGTGATTGGTGAAGCGGTATCGAAAGGGCCGGCGCCTTCGCCAGAACCTACGCCTACGCCTACGCCCACGCCGACTCCTACACCTTCCACATCGCCCAGCACAAGCCCCAGCCCGTCCGTGACACCATCTCCGTCTGTTACGCCGCCGGACCCAGGCGAAGGTGGCGAAGGACAAGATTAACGGACATACAGGCATATCATTTATTAAGCATTCGGAAATCAATATGCTGATACAGTGAGGAAAAAGCCGTGGCTGATGACAAAACCAAAATAGAACAGCAGGCGGAACAGGGGCCTGTCCACGCAGACTCAGCAGCTGGAAACCCGCCGCAAAAAAGAAAAAATTCAAAAAGGATGCGCAGAAAATCTGCTTCCAATGTTGCACGCCGCGAAGCGGAAAAACAGCGCAGGATGCATTCTGCTGGCAGAAAAAAGCAAGATGCGGTGCAAGCGCCTGCGCAGCCCGCATCTGTGCCTGAACAAAAAGAGAAAGAACCGGATAAAGCTGGAACGACAGTGCAAACTGTGCCGTTGGATGTGATGAATACAGAAGATGTGCCGGAATGCCACAACGTAGACGCAGATGCGGAGAATATACCGCAACCGGTCTCTTCTGAGATGAATCCTGAGCCTTTGCAAGAAGAGAAAACGGACGTATCACAGCAGGAACCCCAGCAGCTTTTATTGGAGGAACAATCATCTTCCGAACAACAGGCAAAGCCACAGGAAGAAGCCAAGTGTGAAGAAGAGGATGCACCAGTTGAAGAAGAGAAGCCTGCGGGCGAGCTTGACTTGAAGCCGGAAAAGGAAAGCGAACAGACTGTTCCGGAAACGCAGCCTGCATCGGAGGATGCTATGCCCAATAGCGAGATGCAGGCTGCCGAGAAAGAGGAACCTTTGGCGCAGCAGGCGGCGGAAGAAAGCAAAAAGGCGAATAAGCGTGCCGCACGCCAAGGTAAGCGCCACTGCTTTACATTTTATGTAGCAGTTACCACAGGTGTGGTGGTGCTGGCCTCAGTGGTTTCGATTTTTGTCATGTTTTTCTCAACGGGAAATCCTCTTTTTACGGTATCTCAGGATGTGGAATTGCCCAATTTCTATAATATGACAAAAGAAGAAATTGAAAGCAATCCGGATTACAGCGGCTTCCACATTGAGTTCGTAGATGTTTACAGCGATGAAGTGGCAGAAGGGCATGTGGTGGATCAATCTCCGAAACCTCCAAAGGAGGTAAAGGAAAACGCCAGTATCACGCTGAGAATCAGCCGCGGAATCGAAAAGGTAGAAGTGCCGGATATGGTGGGGTGGACACGTGCGTCTGCCAGTGAGAAAGTAAAATCGATTAACCTTAGCATCCTGATCAAATACGAAACGGATGAAAGCAAACCTTATAACACGGTTTTGCGCACATCTCCGAAGGCGGGAACAACGCTGGAGGCCGGCGATACGCTGACCGTTTATGTGAACCGGGAAGAACTTGCAGTGGGATGGATTACGGCACCATCCTGTGTGGGGCTCAGCCAAAGTGAAGCAGGGCGACTGCTGACATCGCGCGGACTGAGTTATTCCTTTATTAAAGTAGACAGTGACTCTCCGGAAGGCTGTGTGGTGAGCCAGTCGCCCAGTGCCGGTGACGGTATTGCACAGGGCGGCAGCGTGACGCTGCGAGTTTCCAACGGCCTTGGGGCAAGTGGAGATGGGGTAATCCATGATCCGAATGTGGCGGATGGTTCCGTGACAGGACACCACCATTCCTGGGTTGCCTGGCAGGATGGGCACTGGATTTGTGCAGTGTGTGGTGCAGTAAAATGACAATGGAGCAGCAACCTTATATCGTAAAAGGCATCGGCGGTTTTTACTATGTGAAAACCGCCGATGGCGTTGTGGAATGTAAGCCAAAAGGCATTTTTCGGAAGAGAGGGATCACTCCTGTTGCAGGAGACCAAGTGCGCTTACAATACGATGCGGGCACTTGGGTGATTGCCGAGGTGCTGCCCAGAAAAAATGTGTTTGTAAGGCCTCCTGTGGCCAATGTGGATCAGTTCTTTATTGTGGCAAGCACCGTTCAGCCCTCTCCCAGCACATTGGTGATTGATAAACTTAGCGCTATCGCAGTGGACCGTGGTGCGCAGCCGGTATTGGTGATTACGAAAGGCGATTTGCAGAAAGCCGATGAGCTGGAGAGATGCTATAGCACGGCGGGGTTCCCGGTGTTGTGCGTAAACGCATCTTCCGGCCAGGGGTTAGAAGAGGTACGGGCTATGCTGGCCGGAAAATTAAGCGTGTTCAGCGGAAACTCCGGCGTGGGAAAATCTACTTTGCTGAGCGCTTTGATGCCTGGAATACAGCTGGAAACGGGTGAGATTTCACAAAAACTTGGCCGCGGCAGGCACACCACCCGTGAGGTTGTGTTATATGAAACGTGTGGTGGGCTTGTGGCAGATACGCCAGGATTTGCCAGCCTGGACATGGCCCGCGCCGCTGCGATCCCAAAAGAAAATTTGGAACTGGCTTTTCCGGATATTGCACGTCTGTTTGGGCAGTGTCGGTTTACAGGTTGTTCGCATCTTTCAGAGAAAGGATGCGCGGTGCGTGCCGCTGTGCAGGATGGGCAGATATCATGCACACGTTATGAAAGCTATGTTACGATGTATGAGCAGGCAAAGGAGCAGGAAAAACGATGAGCCGGCGATGTGTGATTTTTGCAGGGTTGCCCGTGCCGTCCAAGTTGTGTGCGGATATTTCTTCTCAAGATGTGATCATCGCTGCGGATGCAGGATGGAAAACTGTACGAAAACTGGGGCTTTCGCCTACTTTGACGCTTGGAGAGTTTGACAGTTCTCCGGCGCCGGAGCAGGGGGTGGTATTGCGCCTTCCGGTTCAGAAAGATGACACGGATACACATTTTGCCGCACGGAAAGCTTTGGAAATGCAGTGCACAGAAGTGTGCATCCTGGGCGGGATTGGAGGCAGGCTGGACCATACACTGGCCAATATCAGTACGCTTCTTTTCTTGGAAAAGCACGGTGTTCGGGCCAGCCTGCGAGGAGAAAATGCGTTCATTCGGGTGCTGTTACCTGGGGAATATGAATTTACGGCAAGAGAAAATGTTTACGTATCTCTATTTCCTATGGAGGGGCCAGTTCGTGGCCTTTCATTACGGGGATTTCAATACTCATTGGAGGACGCGGCGCTGTCTGCAGAATATCCGTTGGGTGTAAGCAACGAATTTTTGGAGCAAACCGGCTATATTTCTTTTCGAGAAGGAACCCTTGTGTATCTGGAATGCGATAAAGACAGATAATGAACCGGCTGTGTGCAGGATAACCCCTGTGTGCAGCCGGCTTTTTGATTTTAGGATACGCGATGCAACATATCGGAACGGTTTCATATACGATGAAGAAAGCTGAGGGCACTGAAGACAGATGTGCCGCAGAAAAGCCTTGGAAACAGTGTGGAGAAGGATGATGAACGAAGTGCGGCAAGAAAGCTTTGGTACATGCCTATACTGGCACATGTAAAAATGAAGGAGACGCTGGATGGGTGATCAACAGATGTTCCAAGCTGATGGGTGCTTTTCTGTAAGCAGAGGGGTGTACGGTGTGCTTTATAGCCGACAGAAAAAGTGTATCTGCAAATTTTCAAAGCCTGCCCGCACATTTTCTTTGTGCAGGGGGCTTTTTCAGAAAATGATGGCGAACTTGACCAAAACATTGATTATTGCCCCTAAATATTGTATTATAATAACGATAATATATTATGGATTCGTACGCGCATTTGGCCGGTGAGCTCTGCGCGTTTCGATTCGGTTTTGGGTGATGATCGGTTGTCCAGCTTTGTATCAGAGTTTGCACAGAAGTATCGTAAGCAGATACTGATTGTGTTTGATATCCTTGTTGTGTCGTGTTCTTATCTGCTGCCATGGGTTTTGATCTCCGGGCGTACTTCTTTTTCGGAATATAACAGTCTGCTGGTTTCCAGCTGCTTTTTCTTTGTTTGCTGTTATGAGATCGTATATGGCCTGATGGGAATGTATGACAGCCTTTGGCGTTATGCGGAGATTGTAGAATTTTTCCGCCTGTGTGTTGCCTCTATTGTGGCGGTGGCGATTTTCATCATCTTTACGCTTGTGATGTTTCAGGAGCGTCGTGTACCGATTTCGGTATATTTTCTTAGCGCCATGTTTTCTGCATCGCTTACTTTGTATTCCCGCCTGACATATCGAATGTATCGCAACACTAAGCTGGCGCAGCGCGCGCGTAACCGCCGGCGCACATTGGTGATTGGTGCAGGGGATGCAGCCAGCACACTGTTGCACGAGGTGTTTAAAAACAATAACCGGGACATGAACGTGGTATGCTGTGTAGATGATGCGCCGGAGAAGGTTGGCCGCCGAATCATGGGCGTAGAGATCATGGGCACGACAGAAGATATTCCCGAGCTGGTAGAACGCTGTGACATTGAAACGATCCTGCTTGCCATTCCTACGCTGGATGAAGCCGGGAAACGCCGAATTTTGCGAATCTGCAATAAAACGAAGTGCAATGTGCGTATTCTGCCAGATATTGTGAAACTGATTGCCAATGGCAAAGATCTTCTTTCCCGTGTGCGCGATGTACGGGTGGAAGACGTTTTAGGCCGCGATGAAATTGAATTATCGAATTATTCCAGCGCACTTGTCAACAATAAGGTAGTGATGGTCACTGGTGGTGGCGGTTCTATCGGTTCCGAACTGTGCCGGCAGATCGCCGCTTCCAATCCGGCTAAACTGATTATTGTAGATATTTATGAGAATAGTGCATACTCTATTCAGCAGGAGCTGCGCCGCAAATATGCCGACGCGTTGGATATGGATGTGTGCATTGCATCTGTGCGGGATTCTCGTAAAATGGATGCTCTGTTTGCCTATTTCCGTCCACAGGTGGTGTTCCATGCGGCCGCACATAAGCATGTTCCATTGATGGAATATGCGCCGGAGGAAGCGGTAAAAAATAATGTGTTTGGCACCTATAATGTGGCACAGTGTGCAGAACGTTACGGTACAGAGCG
>CAMBHV010000042.1 GCA_945867255.1 uncultured Clostridia bacterium | reverse complement strand
AATGACAGTGCGCAGATAATCCGTTACGCCCACGATATTTTCCATGAGGCCCTTGGGGTCTTTGAAAGTATCCGTGTTGATGCGCTGCAGAATAAACCGGTGTGCATCGCCTTCCTGTGTCTGTACATATACACAGAAGGTATCGTTGATATGTCCCTGGCCATAACGAAGGGCACCTGCTATCTGCCCGCCAAAATCAAAGGCAGAAAGAGCTTCGTGCAGGGTGTGCTCTGCGGCTTCACGCATGGTTATACCTCCCACAGACGATCCGGATACAGGCCGTTCGCTGTTTTTTCCGCAATGGCGGCTACCACTACAGGCTTGTCATCCTTGTAGGTAACACCATACCATTTGTCACTGCTGTGCAGCATCTTTACACGTGCTTTACCCTCGGCGATCAGCTGGCTTACCACACTGGGCAGAAAATATTCGGCCTTCAAGGGGTTTGTGCGCAGGGCGTCATCCAGAAAAGTGGCAAAGCGTGCCTTTGCCTCGCCAAGGAAGCTGTGGGTGAATCCCCACATATTCATGGACACTACCGTATTACCGGGAAGCTCATGCCAAGTGGCACCATCGTCCTCGGTGTAGCGCGCACCGGTGGCCGTCTTTTCAATGTGCGTGCGCTCGGTCACGCTGGCGAGATATCCCGCATCGTTCGCCACGCATACGCCGCGTGCCACATGGCCATTTTCCGTAACCGTGTTTTCAAGCAGATAACCAACCATTGCATATTCGTATACATCATTCTGGTCCGGATGAGAGGTCAGATAGTCATAAATCACTTGAAATGCCTGCGGGCCATAGTAATCGTCCGCATTGATCACGGCAAAGGGGCCGTCAATCACGTCGCGTGCCGCCAGAATAGCGTGGCTGGTGCCCCAGGGTTTCTGGCGCCCTTGCGGAACAGAGTAACCTTCGGGCAGATCATCCAGCTGTTGATAGGCATAGCGCACATCCATCACTTTAGACAGACGGTTTCCGATGGCCTGTTTAAAGGCATCTTCGATCTCGTGCTTGATGATAAACACCACAGTTTCAAAACCTGCACGACGCGCATCAAAAATGGAATAATCGATGATCAGCTGCCCATGGGCGCCCACCGGATCGATTTGTTTCAGGCCGCCGTACCGGCTTCCCATGCCGGCTGCCATCACAACGAGGACGGGTTTCTTCATGATATAAATATCTCCTTTTAATTCACTTTGCTCGTGGTATTACCACATAGCATGCATATCAGCCTTTATAGCCATTGGGGTTCATGCTTTGCCATTTCCAGCTGGAAGCACACATTTCTTCAATGCCATACTGTGCCACCCAGCCCAGTTCTTCACGGGCGCGGGTGGGATCCGCATAACATTCTGCAATGTCGCCGGGCCGGCGCGGGTCAATTACATAAGGAATCTCTTTGCCGCAGGCTTTGGAATATGCATGGATTACATCCAGCACGCTGTAGCCATGGCCTGTGCCAAGGTTGCAAATAAACAACCCGCAGTTCGTGGACAGCTTTTTCAGCGCAGCCACATGGCCGCGGGCAAGGTCCACCACATGGATATAATCCCGTACGCCGGTGCCATCCGGGGTGGGATAATCGTTGCCAAATACATGTACCTTTTCCAACTTGCCGACAGCCACCTTGGCAATGTAAGGCACAAGGTTATTAGGGATACCGTTCGGATCTTCGCCGATCAAACCACTCTCATGTGCTCCGATGGGGTTGAAATAACGCAGCAAGGCTACGTTCATGGTCGGGTCTGCTTTGCAGATATCTGTCAGGATATTTTCATTCATCACCTTGGTGGCACCATAAGGATTGGTGGTGGCTCCCACGGGGAAATCTTCACGAATGGGCACACTGGCCGGGTCACCATATACAGTGGCAGAAGAAGAGAATACGAAGTTCTTTACGCCATATTTCTTCATGGCATTTAAAACATTCAATGCACTGATGAGGTTGTTCGAATAGTATTCCAGAGGTTTGGCCACGCTTTCGCCAACGGCCTTGTACGCCGCAAAATGAATCGTGGCTTCTATGTCCGGATGTGTGCGGAACATTTCGTCCACCGCTGCGGCATCACACAGATCGATGTTTACGAAAGGCACGGGCCTGCCGGCAATCTGCTCCACACGGCGCAAAGCCTCCTCACAGGAATTGTACAGATTGTCAGCCACCAGAACATCATAGCCGGCTTTCATCAATTCGATGCAGGTATGGCTGCCAATGTAGCCGGCGCCACCATTTACCAAAATAGACATGTTTAAACAGCTCCTTTTTATAAAATGAAAACAGAACGTTCCAGAATAAAACCGGTGCCGCTGCGCGTATGGCGCTAAAACCATTGTACGAATGCAGCACCGTTTCTTAAATAGATTTTTTCACACAATATTTGGACTTTTGTACGCGGATTTTTGTGCAACAGTATGCCGACAGGCATGTACGTCGGTTTATCGCCCACTGCGGTGCCCCGCCAGTCCCTTTACACTGGAAGCATATTCGGATGGCGTCATGCCCGTCACTTTTTTAAAGTGACGTGAAAAATAATGGATGGAGGTGTATCCCAGCATGGATGAGATCTCCGTAAAATTGTGGCTGCCCTGCCGGATCATCTCCTGCGCCTTTTCAATTTTCATTCCGCCAAAGTATTCCATGGCTCCACCGCCGGTTTTTTCCCGGAACACCTTTTGCAGATAGCTGCGTCCCACAAGGTTATCACGGCAAATGTCAGCCAGAGTTAATTTGCGTGAAATATTCTGTTCCAAATAGGTGCGCACTCTGTCTACAAACTCCTGCTGGCTGTGTGCGCGAATCAGGCTGGTGGGCCTTGTGGCAGTGCACGCCTCTACGGGCATTTCTCCACGGCGGGCCAGGCTGACCAACATGCTTTCCAGGCTGGCGGCAATTAATTGCTCTGCCCCAAAAGGCGGCCGCGGCGCACGCAGCAGCTGTTTGGTGTAAGGGTCATTCAGCGGAGTGGAAAATGCGTGGCCTGCCTCTTTGATAATACAGGCAAGGTATTCGCGCTCGGTGTCACCGATAGAAACGATACGCCGGCGAAAATATGCCATGGCTGGGCTTCGGCACACAAAACTCATTACCACAAGGTTTGGCGCCACCACGCCATTTGCCCGCAGGCTGTGGAATTCGCCGGGTTCGTGAAAGATCATCTGCCCGCGCTTAAGCGTAAATTCCCGGTTATCTGCCCGTACGTGCAACTCGCCTTTGTCCACGTAAAGAAATTCCCAGAAATCATGCTGCTCGCCTTCATAGCAATAGTTGCTGGCATATTCAAAATAGTGAACCGAGACGATTTCGTTCAATTCAAAAGGGCGTTCCAAGCGCAAAGATTTATATTCCATAAACCGGTTCCTCCTTTATGTCTGTACGGGGACAGTGGTCTGTGAGGCACGTGCTCGCTTTCGGTATTCAGCCGGGCTTATGCCTTCGGCCTTACGAAAGCTTTGAGAAAAATAACTGGGGGATGAAAAACCGATAGAGTGAGCAATCTGCGAAAGAGAATAACTGGTGCTTTCCAGCATGTGTCTGCCTTCCCGGATCCGCCGCATAATGAGGTAACTGATGGGCGAAATGCCATATTCCTTTTGAAATGTATGGGCGAGGTGATATTTGTTTACATGCGCTACTTCTGCCAGGGTGTCCAGTGAAAGGGGTTCGGTGAAATGTTCATCGATATAACGGCGTGCTGCAGCGCATTCAGAATTGGCTCTATGTGCTGCAGCAGGATGTATACGTAGGGCTGCCTGACGCGAAAGTTTGATCAGAAATACATCCAACAGATGCTGGCACACATCTTGCCAGTTTGGAGGGGTGTTCTCCGCTTCGCGTACAAACTCTCGGAGATAAAACAGAATCTCACTGCGATGCTGCCGGCAGTTGAGAACGGTGCACGGTGAGGTCTCCGTCCCTACCAAATGAAAATTCAACCCGCTTACCCCCAGCACGATATATTCCAATGGGTTGGAAGAAAAACTGGTTTCCGTGTGCTCCACATGGGGATTTACGATGATCAAATCGTCGCTGCCCACAGGCTGGGCACGATCTGTCAGGCGAAATTCACCGATACCGCGCACACAATAAAACAGTTCCGTGCAGGTATGTGCATGCATGGAACCTTGCCAGTCCGGACCGTACTGAGCTGATGTGACGTACAACAGTTGGGGGCCACCACCAGGGCAGGGCGGGGTGTTCAATAGTTCGTATCGAATATTGCTCATAAGAAAACCCTCGAAATCATTTAGAAATCTTGCGGATGATTTTACGGGAAAATCTTTTTAAACTTGCTTTTCTTCATTATAAACGGCTTTTTAAAAGGTTACAAGCGGGTATTCATAGCCTGAAATTTCCAAAACAGCAATATGCCAGAATTTATTTTATAATTTTGTTGATAATATTCATAAAAATGATGCACGCCGTGCAAATGGAATGTTCGCTGTGCACAAGAAAACAAGAAATATAAAATGGAGCGCAAGAATTTGATTGAAAGAAGTTCTGTAGCAGGATATGCTGAGCATATAGAAAACACATTCGGCGGGGGGAATGCCAATGGCATTCATCCCCCGAGATATGTGACAAAATTTAGGAGGTCAAGAAAGATGAAAAAAGTACTGTGCACTGTGCTGGCGCTGGTTATGGCGCTGACGCTGCTTGCCGGCTGCGGTTCTGCGCCTGCTTCCGGTAGCACGTCTGGCAGCACGGCAGATGCTGCCGGCACCACCATCAAAGTGGCTGCCATTGAGACGGCTTACGGCTCTGAGATGTGGCAGGAGGTTGCTGCTGCATTTGAGGAGCAGACAGGCATCAAGGTGGAACTTACCACCGACAAAAATCTGGAAGACGTTATCGGACCCAGCATGAAAGCTGGCGATTATCCTGACGTGATCCACCTGGCCACGGGCCGTGAGGATGCCCTGACCGAAACCTTCATTAAGGACAACGCCATTCTGGACATCACCGATGTGCTGAGCATGACGGTTCCTGGCGAAGATGTAAAAGTTTCCGATAAAATCGCGGGTGGCTTTACCGAAACCTCGTTGACCAACCCGTACAACGACGGCAAAACATATCTTGCCCCTATGTTCTACAGCCCCTGTGGCCTGTTCTACAATGCCGGCCTGTTTGAAGAAAAAGGCTGGGAAGTGCCCACCACGTGGGACGAGATGTGGGCCTTGGGTGACAAGGCCAAGGCGGAGGGCATCAGCCTGTTCACCTATCCCACCACCGGCTACTTTGATGCATTCTTCTATGCGCTGATGTATTCTGTGGGTGGCCCTGAGTTCTTTGAGAAGGCCACGCACTATGAAGAGGGCATCTGGGAGACAGAAGAGGCACAGAAGTGCTTTGACATTGTTGCAAAGCTTGCCGAGTATACCGAGCCCACCACGCCTGCCCAGGCAAATGACCAGGACTTCACCAAGAACCAGCAGCTGGTGCTGGACAACAAGGCTCTGTTCATGCCGAACGGCACATGGATCGTGGGCGAGATGGCCGAAGCGCCTCGCGCAGACGGTTTCGAATGGGGTATGACGGCCCTGCCTGCAGTGGAAGACGGCGGCGACCGCTACAGCTATACTTGGTTTGAGCAGGCCTGGATCCCGGCTGGTTCGGCCAATCAGGACGCAGCCAAACAGTTCATTGCGTTCTTGTACAGCGATACAGCCTGCGAGATTTTCGCAAAAGCGGGTGCCATCCAGCCTGTGCTGAATATTGCCGATAAGCTGGAAGGTGACAATCAGCTGTTCTACTCCATCTACGACAATGGCGCGAAGGCTGCCATGGGCAACTTCGCTGCTACCAACCCCATTGAGGGCCTGGATGTTCGCACCGTGTGGTTCGATCCCGTGAACTCGCTGGTGTCCGGCACAATGACCGAGCAGCAGTGGATCGACGGCATCATCGCGGCCAGCGATCAAATGCGCGCCGAGCTGAAATAAGCCAAAGGCCGCAGGCGCCCTAAGCGCATGAAAGTTTGAAATGCAGCAAAATGCGGCGGCGGGCCATGCTCACCGCCGCATTTTCCGCTGAAACGAAAGATATCTGTTGGACCCGCGCATTTTGTAATAAGTTGAAAGGAGATGAGCACGTGGAAAAGGGGAAAGGCCGTAAATGGTTCATATTTTTCTGCGCTGCCCCGGCAATCATTCTGTTCACCATTTTTATGGTGCTGCCTACGCTGAACGTTTTTCGCATGTCTCTGTTCCGCCGCAGCGCCTATTCCCCCAATGAGGAATTTGTGGGTTTTGAAAACTTTGCAAAGCTGTTCGCTGACACAAATTTCATTCGTTCCATGCAGAACACCATCCTGCTGATCGTGGTTGTCACAATCGTGACGTTCGCATTTGCACTGGTGTTTGCAGGCATTTTGAGCCGCGAAAAGATCCGCGGGCAGAACTTCTTCCGCGTGATCTTCTATATTCCGAATATTCTGTCTGTAGTGGTGATCTCGGCAATTTTTTCTGCTATATATGACACCAACAACGGTATGTTAAATAGCTTTTTGTCGCTGTTTTCTCCGGAAAAAGTAGCCATCATGTGGAAGGGCGAGAGCCTTGTTATGACAAGCCTTATTGTTGCCATGGTGTGGCAGGCCATTGGCTATTATATGGTTATGTATATGGCTTCCATGGCCAGCGTACCGGAAAGCCTGTATGAAAGCGCAAGTTTGGACGGTGCAGGACGCGTGACCCAGTTCTTCAAGATCACAATTCCACTGATCTGGACGAATATTCGCACCACACTTACATTTTTCATCATTTCTACCATCAACATGGCATTTCTGTTCGTGAAGGCCATGACGAGCGGCGGCCCGAATGGAGCATCTGAAGTGGCGCTTTCTTATATGTACAAGCAGGCGTATACCAACTCGTCCTATGGTTACGGCATGGCAATTGGTGCACTGATTTTTATATTCTCGTTTGCGCTTTCTGCCGTGGTAAACAAAGTGACCGAGCGCGATACGCTGGAATTCTGAGGGGAGGTACAACGATATGAAAGAAAAAACTTCCGCCCAGGACAAGCTGTACAAAGTATTTATTTATGTAGTACTTGCCACACTGGCTATCCTGATTCTTGTACCTGTGGCATGGGTGTTTATGGCTTCCGTAAAGGAAAACAGTGAATTCTATGGGAATCCCTGGGCATTGCCGGCGGGGCTGCATTTCCAGAACTTTGCCGAAGCATGGACGCAGGCACGAATGGGTGACTATATGCTCAGTAGCGTTATTGTTACGGCATTGGCGTTGGCTATTCTGCTGGTGGTGGCGCTACCGGCGGCATACGTGCTGTCGCGCTTTAATTTCCGCGGCCGCAAATTTTTCAGTACATGCTTCATGGGTGGCCTGTTCATCAACGTGAACTATATCGTAGTGCCCATCTTTCTGATGCTGGTGGATGGCGACAAGTTCCTGAAAAGTATTTTCGGTACGGGTTTCCTTTTGAATAATCTTGTGGTGCTGGCTTTGGTGTACGCGGCTACAGCACTGCCCTTTACCATTTACCTTCTGTCGGGTTACTTTGCCACATTGCCGCACGATTATGAAGAGGCGGCATACATCGACGGTGCTGGTTATGGTCTTACTATGGTAAAGATTATTTTTCCCATGGCAAAGCCCAGCATCATCACCATCATCCTGTTCAACTTCCTTTCCTTCTGGAATGAATATATCATTGCCATGACCCTGCTGACAGACCCAAATGGAACTCGTACGCTGCCTGTGGGCCTGATGGGCCTTACACAGGCACAGCAGTCGGCTGCACAGTATGGCAGGCTGTATGCCGGCCTTGTGCTGGTGATGTTGCCTACGCTCATCCTGTATATCTGCGTACAGAAGAAGCTGACGCAGGGGATGACACTTGGCGGGCTGAAAGGATAAGGTGAGACGTATGAAATTCTGGCAGGAACATATGCAACTGCGTACAGTGCTGATGGCCGTGCTGTTTGTGGCTGGGCTGGCACTTGTTGTTGGTTGGCGCATGACAGGCAGCTTGACAGGCCTTGGCATTATGTTGTTAGGCCTGGCACTTCTTTTGACGGCGCTTTACCTTTATAACAAGCCTTTCTCCGAAACAAAGAAAAAGAAAAAATCGAAATAAAGGGAGATTCCTCTATGACCGAACACAACAGGGGCCGTGTTACCATCCCTACCGATATGGATGTAGTGCCCGAGACGCTAAAAATATTGGATTACTGGGGCGCAGACGCCATCCGGGATTGCGATGGGACAGAATTTCCCGAAGCATTGAAGGATACCGGCGCCAAAATCTATTCCACCTATTACACTACCCGCAAGGATAACGCTTGGGCGAAAGCAAACCCGGATGAAGTGCAGCAGTGCTACATCATGACAGGGTTTTATACGGCGGTGAATGAAGTGCTTTCCATCCCGTTGATGCAGGGCGTTTCCGACGAACTGATGCAGGTAAATACCCATGATGATATTAGGCGTTGGTGGGAAGTAATGGACCGCACTGCCGGCGCACCTGTATCGCCGGAACACTGGACATATGACGAGGCAACGGGCTGCGTGATATTGCATGATGCAAAACCATATCATGATTACACTGTCAGCTTCCTTGCTTATTTGATTTGGGACCCCGTGCACATGTACAATGCCGTGACGAATGGCTGGAAAGACTTTGAGCACCAGATCAC
>CAMBHV010000041.1 GCA_945867255.1 uncultured Clostridia bacterium | reverse complement strand
ACAATAATGGGTGCCAGCATCCCACCGCCTTTTTTCCCTGAGGCAGAAGAGGTGTGCGCCTTTTTGCGTCCTGTTTCCGGGGCGTCCCAATCGAAATCACTGTTCGCCTTGAACACGCGCATGGCAGGCGTGTCCGCCCCCTGCAGGATGCGGCGAATGGTATCCAACGCAGCCAGAGCGCAGCGCTTGCCTGCATCCGGCGTTTGGGCAAACCTGCGCACATACACAAGCCCGCCGTGTGCCACGGCCATATATACATCACGCCCGGCTTTTCCAAGGCCTGTAACGGAAACGCCAAATTCCGCCTTGGAACATTTTGCAGCAGCAAACGCACGCGCCGCTGCCACCTGCGGCGGATAAGAAGCATCGCAGTTTTTGGCCGCCATAGCCTTGATTTTAGATGCCACACGAGAATCCTGATAACTGGAATCTCCAAAATCAAACACGTTTGAACCGCGCTTGGTATGCGAAAACTCTTCCCCCAGAAGGCCGCCTGTCTTTGGGTCCGACGCGGCAACGAGTGCTTCTGCCTGCATCAGTTCACCCGCGGCAAAATAGGCTACGCTTCCCTTTCCACGGCCATAAGCTGCATCTCCCAACGCCATTTCAAAGCGTTCTGCAATGCGCTCTGTCAGTTCCGTGGCAGCCGCCGGGGCCATAGCACGCGCCGTGATCACGATCAGCACTTCCCCAGCCTGCCCAAACAGATTCAATGCCACATCCTGCATGCCGCTCATCTGCTTTGCCACCTGTTTCAGCACCGTCATATCCGGCTCGAATGTGCGCACAATCAGCTGTTTTTCCACATTTTTATCCATACAAGCGTCCTCCAAACGAGAATTTTAGCGTTTGTCAAGCATCACGCGGCCCTTGGCCGTCCGATATATGCGCAGGCGCACCGGCTTCAAAAGCCTGACAGCCGGGTTGCGGCAAAGAAAGCGCAAGCCGCCGCAACATTTCCAGCGCGTATTTTGCCGAGAAACGACGCACCGTATCGCGTGTGCGGTTCTCAATCAGCAGTTTCTGCACGTACACCTTATTTTCGCATGCCACGGCCAGAAATACAAGCCCTACCGGCTTTTCTTTTGTACCGCCGCCCGGGCCGGCAATGCCAGTGACGCCAAGGCCCAGGTCTGCCCCGGCAGCTTTGCGCACACCCTGTGCCATCTCCGCCGCTGTTTCGGCCGAGACGGCACCGTATCGCTGCAGCGTTTCACTTGAAACACCAAGCACCCGCATTTTCTGTTCATTGGAATACGTGCATGTGCCAAAGCCAAACACCTCGCTTGAGCCTGGCACATCCGTAATGGCCGCACTGACAAGGCCGCCTGTGCAGCTTTCGGCCGTTGCGGCCGTCTTTCCCGTTTTCTGCAAGGCATGCACCAGTGCCGCGGCCAGCGTTTCCTCGTCTTCCCCATAAATTGCATCGCCCAGCACGTCATAAAAACGGGCAGCAAAAGCACGGCACAGCGTTTCGGCCTGCGCAGCACTTCCCGCTTTGGCCGTGATGCGAATAAACACCTCACCCGTTTTGGCATACAAGGCGGCCGTAGGGTTTTCACCCGTCAGCAAATGGGCCACTTTTGTTTCCAAATGGCTTTCACCGATACCTGCCACGCGCAGTGTCAGGGAATGCAACGCACAATCTGTCAGGCTTGCAAGCCATGGTTTCACTTCCTGCAAAAACATAGGCTGTAACTCTGCCGGAGGGCCCGGCAGCAAAACGGCCCATTTCCCGCCCTGCTTTGTTTCAAACAGCATACCGGGCGCCGTACCGTTTTCGTTGTGCAGCTTATGCCCGCGCACAGGTACATATGCCTGTTTTTCGTTGTTCTTCGGCATAGTGCGCCCCCACGCAGTAAAAAACGCGCGGATGTGGGCAAGTTCTTCCTCGTCCAGGCGCAATTCATCTTCAAACGCATGTGCCACGGTCTGCTTGGTCACATCATCATCTGTGGGCCCCAGCCCGCCCGAAAACACCAGTATATCGCTGCGCTGCATAGCAAGGCGCACCACACTTTCCAGCCGTGTAGGGTTATCCCCCACCACGCTTTGAAAATGCACACTGATACCAAGCTGTGCCAACTGCCGGGAAAGAAACTGCGCGTTTGTATTCAAAATATCTCCGAGCAACAGCTCGGTACCAACGGCAATAATCTCTGCCGTCATGGCATTCCCTCCTTTTCGGGAAGATATATGGCACGGTGCTGCACACCTGATGCCGTACCCGCTTACAGGCACACAGCCTCTACCGGTGTTTCTTCCGCCGCCTGGCGTTCCAATTGCGCCAATTCCGGCATGGCCGCTTCAGCTGCCTCGATTTCTGCCAGAGTGGGCTTCGTTTTCGGATGTGGCGGGGTGAAGATCGTACAGCAGTCCTCATACGGAAGAATGCTGGTTTCAAACGTGCCGATACGCCGCGCAATATCCGTGATCTCCGTCTTGTCCATGCCGATGCACGGGCGCAGCACGGGCAAACTTTGCGCGGCATCCGTGCAGGCAAGGGCCATCAATGTCTGGCTTGCCACCTGGGCCAGGCTCTCGCCCGTGACGATTGCCTTGGCATCTTCCTTTTCACATAAGATGTTTGCGATGCGCAGCATACTGCGGCGCATCAGCACTGTGAAAAGGACATCCGGCGCATTGTCGCGGATATACTCCTGCGGCTTTGTATAGGGAACCACATACACATTCAAATTGCCTGTATACGGCGTCAGTTCCTTGGCCAGCTTCAGCACCTTCATGCGGGCACGTTCACTGGTATAAGGCGGGCTTGCGAAGTGGATACAGGTGAGAGAAAGCCCGCGCTTGGCCATCATGTACCCGGCCACAGGGCTGTCGATGCCGCCAGACAGCATCAGCGCAGCCTTTCCAGAGGTGGACACCGGCAGGCCGCCCGCACCCGGTTGCTTACCCGCGTGGACGTATGCTGCAAAATCGCGCACTTCCACCGTTACATTCACCTGCGGTGTATGTACGTCCACCTTCAGATGCGGGTATGCGCCAAGCAGCACGCCACCCAGCTCACGGCCAATTTCCATACTGTTCATCGGGAATGATTTGTCCGAGCGCTTTGCACTCACCTTGAAGGTAGATGCGCCGGACAGCGCGCCGCGCAGATATTCCACTGCCGTAGATGCAATACTGTCAAATGTCTTGTCACACACAGCCGCACGGCTCACTGCTGCAATGCCGAAAATCCGCTTTACCCGCTCGAACGCCTCGTCCATATGGGCATTCGCCGCATCGTCCTGCGGCTCGGCATACATGGTGCTCTGTGCCTTGTATACTTTAAACTCGCCCAGGCTTTTCAACCTGCGGCGCATTGTCTTCACAAGAATGCTTTCAAATGTGGCCCTGTTCAGGCCCTTCAGTGCCATCTCTCCCTGATAGGCAAGGATCAGTTCTTTCATGCAAACTTCCTCTCTGGGTCAATCTTCATCATGTCCATATCCTGTCAACGCCGTGCCCGGGCAAGGCTTTTCACGCCCTCGGCCACACCGGCCACCAGTGCATCTACATCCTGTGGCGTGCTTGTGCCGGAAAATGACACGCGCACGGCGCTGTCGATACGTGCCCGGGCAAGGCCCATAGCAGAAAGCGTATGGCTGGCCTCGCCTTTCGAGCAGGCGGACCCGCTGGACACATATACGTCCCTTGCCTCCAAAAAGTGCAGCATCGTCTCGCTGCGAATGCCCGGCACGGAAAAATTGGCAATGGCCGGATGCCCGCTTTGCGGGCTGTTGCGCACCACGCCCTCAATTTGTGAAAGGCCCTGCCATAGCTGTGCGCTGAGCGCAGTGCACAGCTGGTTCATAGATGCCACATCCAACATTTGTGCCGCTTTGCCCAGCGCCGCAATGAAAGCCGTGTTCTGCGTGCCGGGGCGCAGCCCGTTTTCCTGATGGCCGCCACGCCACACCGGCGCAAGATTCGCCCCGCTGCGCACATACAAGGCACCCACACCCTTGGGTGCATGCACCTTGTGGCCGGACACCGCATAGCTGTCGATACTGCTGTCACGCAAGCGCAGCGAAAGTTTGCCCCATGCCTGCACGCCGTCCACATGCACAAATGTGCGGCTGTTGCGGCGTTTTACTTCCTCGGCCAGCGCAGCTACATCCAGCACGCTGCCCACCTCATTGTTTACATGCATGGCCGCCACCAATGCCGTTTTGGGGCCCACTGCGTCTACAAGCGCCTGCATGGACACACAGCCCGTTTCGTCCGGTTTCACCACCGTCACGCGCCAGCCATCCTGCTCCAGCGAGGCCACCGCGTTTTGCACCGCAGGGTGCTCATAACCCGTGGTGACGATATGGTCTGCCCAGGCACGGCGTGCTTTCGCCGCACCGAGCACAGCCATATTATCACCGTCTGTGCCGCAGCTTGTAAAAATCACTTCTCCTGCGCGTACACCAAGGCTTTGCGCCACGGCTTCGCGCGCGTTTTCTATCACTTCCTCGCTGTGTGCACCCAGCGCATACAGCGAGGAAGGGTTCGCAAAATGCTCGCGCAACACACTGCACGCCACGTCCGCCACTTCCGGTGCCACGGCGGTAGTAGCCGCATTGTCCAAGTAATGCATTCGTCTGCCCCCAGAAAAAAACATATATGGTTATTATACTCGGTTTCGCATTCGTGTGCAATGGAAACACATGGAAAACAACCTGTACGCATTTCTCTGTACACTGCGCACGGGCAGAAATATGCAATCGCTTTTTTGCTCTCAACCCCAGTCTTCCGCGAAGGCACTTCCGTTCTGCAGGGCTTTGCGCGCAAGAAGGACGGGTGTTTCATCGAAGGATACTGCCTGCTGCTCGTCAGATGACCAGAACGCCTGCCGAGGAATCAGCGCATAGCCGTCCCACACGATTCCGTCCTGTAGTGTGACGCGGTTGCGCACTAAGAAATTATCTTCCCAGGCGAACAGAATGTTCCATCCGCTTGACGCGCCGTATGGCATGGTATGCTGCAGATTCACATTGGTGATTTCTTGAGTGGACAATTTCATCCAGGTCTGGCCGGCAGCTTCAGTGTCCGGGGCAAAACTATACCGCAGGGCTTTGCCATCGTACAGCATATTCAATTCTAAAACCTCTTCGCTGTCTATTTGATACAACGCGTTCGAGGTGCCGGTCACAAGGTCTATCTGGTATAGCATATTCAGGTTCAACAAGGATGTATCCGCCGCATATTGCCCGGAAATACAGTACAGCTGATTGTCATCCTCAGCCCAGGCGCCCATGCTCCAGCCAGATGTGTTCACACCAGACAACTGCGTAAGTTTGCGTTCTTCGCCTGTAATGGGGGATTTCAAAAACACTTCTGCCTTTGCACTGGAATATGCGGCAGCATTATTTGATATTGTCTCGGGAAGGCTCCCCAGTGCTGCCGGCATAATAGTACGGCCACAAATAAACAGGCCATTCCACACATCCAGCACCCGCATACCCGCCGACACCGGCATTGCCTGAACCTCACCAGTGTTCAACTGAATTTCCAGTATGGTGCCCTCACTTTCCAGGCCCTCGATGTTCGGGGCAAAGCACCCGTATAAAATGCCCTTGCTTTCGTACCACACCGATAAGTCAAATGTTGAAATGCCGTACTCCTCAGGTAAAATGCGTGCAATCTCCTTCCAGGTGCTTTGCTGTTCCAGCACGCGTAAAACCATAGTATCTACATCATCCTGTGTTTCGCCGGACAACGCATACACCTGACCATCCTGCACAAATATCGCAAGCGGATAATCTACTTGCGCAGGGCATCCGCTGCCCCATGCATGTGTACAACCTGGCTTTTGACATAAAAGCTGATTTGTCATGGTGTTCTTATCCAGCACAGTCAGCAGGCATCCGAACTCTGTACTTTCTGCCAGAATATAGTGTGTGTCATCCAGGAGGCATCTATCCCAGCTTACTTCACACAGGCCCTCAGCAGCAGACAGTTCATTTTGATTTTCCATGGAACCATATGTTGTGCAAATCTTCTCGTATTGCTCTGCCGGTACCACGCGGGCATCCATCATAAGGTATAAAAGCCCCGCTGCATCATCTGCCATTTCGCTTACAGCCAACAAAGCCTCGCCGTTTTTTGAGTAAATTGCATTTTCGCCATAATAAGTATCGGTGCAGGGAGCCCAATCCTCCAACACATTCAGGCCAAGGTATTCGCAATATGCCTGCAGCAGCTCTGTATACTTGAGTTCCGTCAAAAGGCCATCCATGAACAACAGGCGCATATTCACCACCTTGCCAGTGTGGCTTTCCACTGTCAGCACACACAGTTCCACGCCCGTGTCAATATTCGTCAGAGAAAATGTAAGAAAACCTGCTGTATCTGCCTGGTAGGTACATTCATAAAGGCCGTCCGCCTCCATCTCATAGGAAAACGGTTCGACCAGTTCACCGGGCAGTACATCGGCCACCTGCATCTCATCCAAATATCCGGCCATCAGCATCTGTCCCTCATAGCCCATGGCTATGGCTGTTCCTTCTCCGTAAGGGGCACCCTCTTCTCCCAGCGTTTGCTGCCGGCGTTGCGTCAGCGCACGCACAATATATAAATCGTCTCCCTTCGGGCTTAACGCGCCGGTGGCCTGCCCGCGCGCATGCGGCGCCGTAAGCAGCCCCACATCGCTAAGCTGAAGCGCTACCATGGGCAGCGCGCTGATCAGCAGCATCAGCGCGCCAGTGGCAACCATCACGCGCAATGCTTTTCCGCGCAAAGCTTTCGTTAGTCCGCAAAAACGCGAATGTTCGTTTTTCATGACACATCCGCCTCCTTTGCGCGTTTCAAAGTGAACGACACCCGTGTGCCCACGCTCACTTCACTTTCAATGTGAAGCTGCGTACCATGCAATGCGGCGATTTTTTGGCATAAAGCAAGCCCCATGCCGCTTCCGCCGGCCTTTCGCGCACGGGATTTGTCCACCATATAGAACGGCTCTGTCACACGCGCCAGTTCATCTTTCGGGATGCCGCACCCCATGTCACGTACACACACCAACACTCCGGCAGGCACCGCGGTGCACAGAACGTGTATCTCGTCGTCTTTCGGGCCCGCTTTCAAAGCATTGTGCACCAGGTTGTACAAAAGATCTACCAGAAGGTCTTCATCTCCCACAGCCCAAAGGCCGTTTTCCCCGCGAAAATCCAGTTTTACAGTACCCAAAACAGGAGCCATTGCCACCGAAAGGCGCCGCAGCACAGCATCCATGCGCACCGGGCTGCATTCCACCGGCTGCTGAGCAAGGCCCAGAAGGGCCAGCAACTTGCCGCTTAACGCCTCCACGCGCTTTGCCTCGCTAAAAATATATCCCGCTGCACGCCGGCGGCTTTCGGGGTCCGGCTCCAGTGTGCGCAGGGTGTCGGCATAGCCGATGATGGCAGTCATGGGGGTTTTGAGTTCATGGGTGAACGCACCCATGAACTCTTCACGCTGGCGTGCGCTGAGCGCCAGCGCATCCACGTTTTTCTGCACTGCCTCCGCCATGGCATTGAAACTTTCCGCAACTCCACCTATCTCATCCTGCGTGGCTACGGCAGCGCGCGCGGCATAATCGCCCCGCGCAATACGGCGTGAGGCATCATACAACTCATCCAGCGGGCGTGTCATACGCCGGGTCAACAGCGTAATAGCCAGCGCACATACTCCCAGCGCGCCCGCCTGCACACACCAAAACCGGCGCAACTGACTACTGCGCGCCGTAAACACAGTTGTCACATCGCTTAGCGTGCGCAACCGATATGTTTTGTTCGGTGCAGAAACCATACTTTCCAGCAAAAGATAGGTTTTCCCATCCACGCGGCGCAGATAATATTCCTTTTCCCCTATTTGTTCCACACTGTCGTTCGCCTTGCTTGCCGCGTCACCCAGAGAAGAAAACATCATCAGGCCGCTGGAATCTGCCAGCCAAATACCGCTTTGACTTCCGTCTTCGCCAAAATCTGCAATTTTCATAGCTTGCTCGATCAAAGCGTCATCCGTCACTTCTTCCCCGCGTGCCATCAGGCCAAGCACTTCGGTCTCCAGTGTATAATACTGCATGCGGTGCCACTGCTCGGCCTGCGCAGCGGCCTGATGCAGCATATCAATGGTGTTCACATACACCAGCAGAAAACCGCCAAGGGAGAACACGGCTGTCAGCAACAGCAGAACCGCACATGAAAGCCTTTGCGCGAACTTCACAGTTCGGCCTCCTCTTTTTCCAGCTTATACCCCACCTTGTATACGGTAGTGATTTTGTCGTGCCAGCCCAGTTTTTTGCGCAACCGGTTGATGTGAAGATCCAGTGTGCGGGTATCCGGGCCCATTTCACCGCCCCATACGCGCTCGAATAATGCATCGCGGTACAACGCGGCGCCGCGGTTGCGCAGCAGCTGTTCCAACAGGTCAAATTCACGCGGTGTAAGCGCCACCGGCTCACCCGCTTTTGTCACTGTGCGCGCCACGGCATCTAACTGCACGTCCCATGCGCTCAGCATTCGTCCACCGCGCCCGGTGCGACGAAGCACACTTTCCACGCGCGCCACCAGCTCGGCAATTTCAAATGGTTTTACAATATAATCATCTGCACCAAGCCGCAGCCCCTTCACCCGGTCGCCCAGGCTGCCCTTTGCCGTAATAAAGATTACCGGCGTGCCCGTCGGGCGCAGGTAATCCAAAAGTTCATAGCCATCCAACCCTGGCAGCATGA
>CAMBHV010000040.1 GCA_945867255.1 uncultured Clostridia bacterium | reverse complement strand
GTGCTGGACTTGCTGTTTGTAGTAGTGTTTCACTGGGGCGTGGCCGGGGTAGCAATTGCCACAATCATTGCGCAGGCATGCTCGTGGATCTTTGGCATCCTGTTTATCAACCGTTGCCATCCTACGCTGCATATCAATCCGTTCGGTTTTCACTTCGACAAAGCTATTTTTCGTCAGGTGATCCGCATTGGCGTACCGATAGGCATCCAACAGGCTCTGTTCAGCCTTGGCATCATGTTGCTGGTTCGCCTTGTAAACAGTTTTGGTTCGGATTTCACCGCGGGTTATAATGCGGCCAACAAAGTGGATACGATTGCCTTCCTTCCGGTGCAAAGTTTTTCCATGGCCGCTACTGCGTTTGTGGGCCAGAATATCGGTGCCCGCAAGCTGGAACGCGTGCGCCAGGGCAGCCGTGCCGCTGTGTGGATGGGTACTGCCGTTTGTATGGGAGTCGCGCTGGTTCTGTTAGCTCTTGGCCCATGGTGTATGCGGTTATTCTCTACGGATCCGGCTGTAATCGAGGCCGGCCTGGCGTATTTGTACCGTGTTCTTCCGTTCTATTTTCTCTTCTCCGTCATGTTCGTCCTGAATGGCATCATGCGTGGTGCCGGCGAGACAATGGTTCCGCTGGTATCCAGCCTGGTTTCTCTTTGGCTGGCGCGTGTTCCCGTAGCATATGTTCTGGCACACTATTTTGGCGGCCCATCTTTAAACTTCTGCTTCCCTATCGGGTGGGCAGTGGGCCTTGCCATCAGCCTTCCTTACTATCTCTCCGGGCGTTGGAAATGCCATCAGCTTGTATGAATAAAATGCACGGCGCCCGGGCGGTAAAACGCCCGGGCGCCGTGTTCTTTCTGTTACAGATAGGGTTCATTGGCATTCTGTTTGTTCACGCGCTCGCATCCAACGGGCCAGATGCACTGTACATGCCGCATAGCCCGCAATGCCACACGCCATAAACAGTGGCAGCATCCCCATTCCAGTATGCGCCGCCAACAAACCAAATAGCGGCGGCATACACACGTTTCCCACATAGGCTGCCGCCATCTGAAGGCTGATTGCCCCCTGCGAATATTCTGCGCCAAAGCGGCGCGGCGTCTCGTGCATCATACACGGGTAAGCCGGCGCAAAACCAAGCCCCACCACACAGAAAGCCACGGGGCCAAAGGATGCGGGAAACAGCCCCATACCTGCCGCACCAAAAGCAGCCAGCACCCCACCCCACAGGATCAGTGCCGCGGCAGACAATTTACAAGATAGAAAGCCGCACAAAAAACGCCCCACCGTAATGCCCAGTACAAATAACGAAGCTGCCTGGGCCGCCATGGCGGCATGAAACCCACGAACGGTTACAAAATAGCTGGCACCCCACAAAAGGGCTGTGTTTTCCACTGAACAATAGCAAAAGTAACTAAGCATGGCGGCCCACACACCCGGCTGGCGCGCTGTGCACCACAAGGAATGTGTTGCTTTGACCCTTTCGCGCCCCGGACGATTTTGCCCAAGTTCATGCTGTTTCCAAAGCGCCTGTGTTGCGCCAAGCGCTGCCACAAGGCACCACTGCAGCACAGCCACGGCACCATATCCCATGCGCCATCCGCCGGCCTGGCCCAAAAATACAGATAAGATAGCCGGCCCCAGCGTAGCCCCAAGGCCCCAGCAGCAATGCAGCCAGTTCATATGGCGCGCAGCATAGTGCAACGCCACAAAATTATTCAAAGCGGCATCCACCGCCCCAGCTCCCAACCCAAGCGGTACCGACAATATACACAGCCAGACAAACCCCGGTGCACAGGCCATTCCGGTGAGAGCGGCCGCCGTCAGCGCCACGCTGAACAGCGTAGTACGCCCCGTACCAAACTTTGCCACCAAGCGGTTTGTAAACAGGCTTGAGATCACGGTGCATACACTTGTCAACATAGCGGCCGTTCCCGCGCTTTGCGCGGAAACAGCAAAACTGCCTGCCATTTCCGGCCATGCCGCCCCCAGCATGGAATCCGGTAAACCAAGGCTGACAAATGCACTGTAAATCGTGGCCAGAAACAGTGTTGCCAAGGCTTTTCCCCCTCTGGCCAGACGCTCCTGCGTGCCGGCCAATAAGAACTATATCTGTTTGTATTTTTTATGTCAAGTTAAAGCACCACCTCATGTTGGCAAATATTTCTTCCAAGGGCTTTTCAAACACATAAAATTTGAGTATAATAAAAAATAGCCCTGTTTTGACGTATGTGTCAAAGCAGGTTCACAATTTGGGGCCTTAGCTCAGTCGGTCAGAGCAGCGGCCTTATAAGCCGTTGGTCCCGGGTTCGAGTCCCGGAGGCCCTACCAGCCACAAAACCGCATTGTTAAGCCGAAACCGGCTTAACAGTGCGGTTTTTCTTTGTTTTGATGATGGGTAACCATATGTATGCATGTGTTGTAAAAGGCAGAGGAAATGCAGAATAAAAAAAGAAAACGCTCCGTCACCAAACGGCGATGGGGGAAATTATGTACGCAACCGTTTTGCGTCTCAATCGATACCCGCAGCGCCAAAACCGGATACCAAACCCACAGCTGCCGCTGTGATGGAACCTATACCCGGGAACCCTGCCCTGCCATTCCATCCCATCATCGCATAAATGTGTCTCCGCCGCTGTTTTGCCTTGTAAAAATAACGCAGATATTATCTGTGCAAAACAATGTGGATATTGAATCTGCCCTTTATTTGTGCATTTTGATTGCTGAGTTTTTCTTAACGCTGTGATATGATGTAATTACGGCAGAAGTGGCTCCAAGGCATGTTCTGTTTTCTTGGATAAAAATAGAAAAAGACGTTGAATCGGGGATGCAACCCATATAGTCCGTATAGAAAAGAATTTGCTGGTAATAGGTGCCTCCGTCACGCTCGCTCTCTATATATGAAAAGCACCTGATCCCACTAAAGACATGCCGACATCCTATTTGTAACCTTTCAATCTTTTCCCCCAAAAACCAGCGCAAAATCAAATTTTTTGCGCACAAGTATTTCTGGATATATGATATTTCGTCAAAACCGTTTCACAAAAACAAAGCAAAACAACTGAAGCATGGAGGAAAAATTATTATGATCGACTTTCAAAACGCAACCTTTGCAAAATTGAAGCCAGTGGATAACAGTGCCTTTTCCACACATTTGCAACCAATGTTTGTACAAGGGGAACAAATCATTCAAACTTTTCAAGGCATGCGTGATGGTATCGTATTTACCACTGCACGCATTTTTGTCATCAATGTACAAGGGATCACCGGGAAGAAAAAAGATTTTACAAGCCTGCCATACAGTAAAATTCAGGCATTTTCTGTGGAAACTGCTGGTATGCTGGACATGGACAGCGAACTTGAAATGTGGTTTTCAGGCCTTGGTAAAGTAAAATTTGAATTTATAGGAAATACAAATATGGCAGAAATCTGCCGCGTTATCAGCAGTTGTGTACTAGAATAAAACGCATCCTTCGCTCCAATGAAGAAAGGCGCTTTCCGATAGATCTCATTGACTGAGTGCAATTTGATATCCGGATATATTTACCTTCCTTTTGGGTGTTCCAACTCTGCCCAGAAGGAAGGTTTTTTATAAAATCTTTTACACGAACCATGTCATAACATGATTGGCATCTTTGAATCAAAAAAAGAAAACCGCCATGCTTCTTCTGCAAACCACACAGAGTGCAACAATATCTCCCGTGCACAATACTCCTTGATGCGCAAATCCATTTGTTGGAAATTTACGCAGTATCATACCCATTCTGTCTAATTGCCTCTTGCTTTGCAGGTCCCTCCAAAGCAAGAGGCATAACGGTTGCAAATGTTTTCAGCGCACCTCATCTTTCCCTTCAAGCGCTGATCCCTCATTGCAATTATGAAAACCGCTGTGCAGAAGCACGGGGCAAAGCCTTTAGAATGATACCTTTACCGCGTACTTTCAGAGTACTCTGTTTTTTCAAATTCACGGAATATCGTCAGGCCGCATGACGCCTTGCGGTAAAATTTCACAATCAAGCCTTCTTATTTTTGTGGTTTTTGTATTTGGATTGCGGTATAATAAAACCCGACCGACCGGTCGGTCGGGTTTTTGAGTTTTCTTGTACGAATATGCGAAACAGGGGGTTTTTTATGCTTTCGCGTTACAGTGTTCGAAAGCCTTATACGGTTCTGGTGGCTGTTGTACTGGTACTGGTTCTGGGGATTGTCTCTTTTATGGGGATGACCACAGACCTTCTGCCAAACCTGGAATTGCCATATATCGTTGTTGTCACCTCATATCCCGGCGCAAGCCCTGAAAAAGTGGAAGCCTCGGTGACCCGCCCGCTGGAAAGTGTTCTGGGCACCACCGGGGGTGTAAAAAACATCTCCAGTGTTTCCAGTGAAAATTCCAGTATGATTATTTTGGAATTTGAACAGGGTACCAACATGGATTCTGCCATGATCGAACTTTCCGGCAATGTAGACCTGGTTTCCGGTCAATTGGATGACGCCGTCGGCTCTCCCATGTTTCTTACCATCAGCCCGGATATGCTGCCCGTGATGGTAGCCAGTGTGGACATGGACGATAAAAACGTGCAAGAGGTATCCCGCTTTGTGTCTGAAACTGTCACCCCCTCATTTGAACGGTTGGATGGGGTGGCCAGCGTCAGTGAGACGGGACTTGTAGAACAACAGGTCACCGTCACAATGGACAAAGAAAAAATTGACGAACTGAATAACCGTATCCTTGCCGGCGTGGATGAATCCCTTGCCGATGCCCAGCGAGAAATCACCAGCGGGCGCGCCAGCATTGCGGAAGGGCAGCAAAAGCTGGAAGAAGGTAAAGCCGCACTGGAAGCCCAAAAGGAAAGCGGCCTTTCACAGCTTGCAGCTGCCAGCGCACAGGTAGATACCGCCAATGCACAGCTGGCCGCGTTGCTAAGTGAAGAAACCACCCTTACTGCAAACCAGAAAGCGTTCCAGGCAGAAAAGGCCGGCCTGGAGCAAGCTAAAGCAGCTTATGACACACTGAATACCGCTTTACAGCCAATGGGCAGTTCTGTCGAGCTTCTTCTTGCCATGAGCGCAGAGGAATTTTCGGCTTTTCAGCAGGCTGTCAGCACCATGCCGGGTGGCGAACAATTTGCCGATCTGACGCAGGAAAGCCTGCAGACATTGTATGATGCTGCACAAAAAGTAGAAAATGGTCGGCTGGAGGAGATCGATGCCGAACTGAACAACATTTCTACACGTCTTGCGGTAATCAGCGGCATGAAACCCGAACTGGAAGCTGCGCTAAAAAAAGCACAGGATGCCTATGCTCAGTTGGAAAGTGGAAAAATGTCTGCTGTGGGCGAAATGACAAAGGGTGAACTTGCCCTTGAGAACACACAGGCACAGTTGGATAGCGCCAGCCAGCAGCTGGACAGCGCCCAGGAACAGTTTGAGCAGGCACGCGATGAAGCATACGAGAGGGCCGATCTTTCCGGCATGTTGACACCGGAGGTTCTTTCCGGCCTTCTTGCCGCTCAAAACTTCGAAATGCCTGCCGGATATGTGGACGACGGCGGTGATGGCCAGCTTGTAAAAATCGGCGACGCACTGAGCAGCGTACAGGACGTGGAAGACCTTGTGCTGATGCATCTGGATGTAGATGGTGTAGGCGATATTCGAGTGCGTGATGTAGCTACAGTTGCACTGACGGACAATGCGGGGGAAAGCTATGCAAAAGTAAACGGCAATGATGCTGTTGTTCTGATGTTCCAGAAGCAGAGCACCGCTTCCACCTCCACAGTAGCCAAATCATTAAACAAGGAAATCTCTGCGCTGGAAGCCCAGTATGAAGGCCTTCATATCATGCCTCTGATGGACCAGGGTGACTACATCGCCATGGTAGTAGACAGTGTGCTTTCCAACCTGTTGTGGGGTGGCTTGCTGGCTGTACTGGTGCTGGTTTTCTTTTTGCGCGATGTGCGGCCCACACTGATCGTGGCCTGCAGCATTCCATTCAGCCTTTTGTGCGCCATCACCCTGATGTATTTTTCCGGTGTTACGCTGAATCTGATCTCTCTTTCCGGGCTGGCGCTTGGCGTAGGCATGCTGGTAGACAACAGTATCGTTGTAATTGAAAATATCTATCGCCTGCGCAGCGAAGGAGTGTCCGCTGCTAAAGCCGCTGTTTTGGGGGCCGAGCAGGTAGCAGGCGCTATTTTTGCCTCTACTCTCACTACCATCTGTGTATTCCTTCCCATTGTATTCACTCAGGGAATATCCCGGGAACTGTTTACCGATATGGGCCTTACCATTGCCTATTCGCTGCTTGCGTCATTGGCCGTGGCTTTAACGCTGGTGCCCGCTATGGGTGCTAGTGTCCTGCGTGGCACACAGCAGAAGGAAACGCCCTGGTTTGGCCGCTTTGTAAATGCATATGAGCGCGTACTTCGCTGGAGCCTGCAGCACCGGGCATCCGTGTTGGGCGGTGCATTGGCACTTTTGGTGTTTGCATGCGCTATGGTTCCTTGGATGGGCATAGCCTTTATCCCCAGCATGAACAGCCCACAGATGTCTGCTACCCTGACAATGCCGAAAGAGGCAAATGCAGCGGAGACCTATGCCATGGCGGATGACGTGATGGAGGCACTGTGCGCCATTGACGGTGTGGAAACGGTGGGTGCTATGGATGGAGGGGTTTCCGGCATGGGTTCCTCTTCCGGTTCCTCCAGTGCGCACACTGTCAGTTTTTACATTCTTTTGCAGGAAGGCACAAACGTACAGAACACCCAGGTGAAACAGGCTGCGCTGGAGGCTGCCCAATCTTTAGGGGCGGACCTAAGTGTAGAAGAATCCACCATGGACATGTCCATGCTCGGCGGCTCCGGGCTGGAGCTTGTGATTCACGGGCAGGATTTGGATGCCATGAATGAAACCGCACAGGCACTTCGCGCTATTCTGCAGGAGACAGAAGGTGTCACGGAAATTTCGCAGGCGGCTACCACCGGCACCCCGGAGGTTCGTATTACTATCGATAAAACCGCCGCCATGCAGTATAATCTTACCACCGCTCAAATTTATTCGGAACTGGCACAGGCTGTGTCGAACGAGACTACTTCCACCACCCTCACAGTAGGCGCCGACAGCATTCCTGTGGTAGTCGTACGTGGTGAAGCGGGCAAAGTAACGCGCGATAACCTGATGAACTATACCTTTGACGCTACCGATATGCAAGGAGAAACCCAAACGGTAAGGCTTGGAGATGTCGCCACGCTTTCCGAGGCGGACAGCGTACCCAGCATTCGCCGTGAAAACGGTCAGCGCACCATGTCTGTCACAGCAAGCGTTGATAGTACCCATAACATTGGCCTTGTTGGCCGCGATGTACAGGCCAAACTGGATGCCTATACACCGCCTGAAGGATGCACCGTTACACTGGAAGGAGAAAACGAAAGTATCAACAGTGCCATGGCAGATTTGATAAAAATGCTTATCCTGGCCATCATCTTTATCTATCTTATTATGGTTGCGCAGTTCCAGAGCCTGCTTTCTCCCTTTATTGTTATGTTTACCATTCCGCTTGCCTTCACCGGAGGGCTTCTTGCGTTGCTGATTACAGGAAAAGAACTTTCCATTATTGCCATGTTGGGCTTCTTAGTGCTTGCCGGTGTCGTGGTAAACAATGGCATCGTATTTGTAGATACCATCAACCAGTTGCGGCTGGAAGGCAAATCACGCCGGGATGCCATTGTGCAAACAGGCCGCACACGCATCCGACCGGTCCTTATGACAGCTCTTACCACTATCCTTGCTATGTCCACCATGGCTCTGGCCATTGGGCAAGGCGCCGAAATGACACAACCCATGGCTATTGTTACGATCGGTGGTCTTACATATGCAACTCTGTTGACATTGGTGGTCGTACCGGTTCTGTATGATATCCTTTGCCACAAGCCTATGAAACATCATGGCACTGATGAAAACGTTAAAGATTTGTCCCCTCTTCCCAATGGCGCCGTACAGAAAGAAGGGCTGACATGATGGAATATTCACCAAAAGCTGCGGCCCTTCTGGATGCGGCCATCTCTTTGTGGGAGCAGGGCAGCCCTCTTTGCGAAATCACCGTAAGCCAACTGGCACAAACAGCCAAGGTGGGAAAAGGTACTGTCTATGAATATTTCTCCAGCCGGGAGGAACTGCTTGCGCTGGCTTTTCTCCACCGCATGGATGCACGCCTTTCCGCACTTTCCCTGCAAGTAGATGCAGATGAGACTTTTCCCCGTATTATGGACACACTGTTTTCCGCAGCCAGCGATATGCTGGTGCTGCAGAAAGCTGCATTGGAAGCGATAGAGCTCTATGTGCGCACCGGGCGGGGGGCCCACGAGCTGGGCCCTTGCCCGGCCCGCTCTCAGCAGGCCAAATTGGAAGAACTTCTCATTCGCGCAGTGCAAAAGGGGCAGCAAGAGGGCGCCTTGGGGCCATGCTCCTCCTGCGAAGCTCTTCTTGCGATGAAAGGTATCCTGACAGGGTTTGCCGCATATCGCCAAGACCATCCTCAGCATGATGAGGCAATGCTTCGCGCCTGTGCGCAAACGCTTTTACGGCGTGCGCTGAATGGAACCAGCAATGAAATTTAATCTCCAGTCTTGTTTCTCCAAACCCAAAGAAAAAAGAGCACCGGTTCTCCGGTGCTCTTTTTGGCTCCCCCTGTCTGGCTCGAACAGACGACCCTGCGGTTAACAGCCGCAT
>CAMBHV010000039.1 GCA_945867255.1 uncultured Clostridia bacterium | reverse complement strand
TTTTCTTTCATTACAGTGGCGGCAGCCGGTCCACCTTCGGAACCAATACTGAACACGACGTTTACATCTGGATATGTGGTAAACACATCAGCCCAAAGGTCTACAGCTGTTACCATGTCTGATTTGGACTCCACTGTGGTGACCCATTCATATTCTCCGGCCTCTTCAAATTCCTTTTTCAGGGTTTCGTTTATTTCTATGCCAGAGGTATTCTCATAGGTGGGTACCATGCAGGCAATCACAGGTTTTTCTCCGCCCAGCGCTTCCAATGCCAAAGCTGCGGCTTGTTCTCCATAGTTCTGGTTATTCAAGCCCAAATATGCAAGTTTATCTACATCCGGGCAATCTGCAATCACTGTCACCACAGGGATTCCTGCATCTGCTGCTTTCTGCAGGGCCGGGCGCATTGCATCCGGTGCTGCCGCCATGACAATCATACCATCTACCTGAGAGGCGATACCCAATTCAATCTGTTTTACCATTTCATTCGCATCAAAAGAAGATGAGCCCGCCCAAATCGGTTCAAAATTGTAGTCTTCTGCCGCTTTTTCAAAAGCCTCTTTTGCCGTCAAAAATGTAGGATGTGCTATGGATGGTACTACATACATAATCTGCAATTTTTCCCCATCGGCCTGTGAACCAGCTGATGTGGCTCCCGATTGACTTTGTGGGGCATCAACGTTCTGCCCACAGGCTGAAAACAATCCTACGCAAAGTGCGAACACCAGCAAACATGCTAACTTTTTCATAAATAACCTCCTGTTGATATTTTCATTTTAAATGGCAATACGCCATTTTATATACCCTTATAATTGCGAACACTCTTTCAAAAGAAGTTCCTCCGTTGCCTGTTTTCCTGAAATAATTGTTTTTATTCTTCCACCCGCCAAAATGGCAAATCTATCACACAGCTGCAACAACTCTGACATTTCGGACGATGCTACAATAATGGAAAGCCCATTCTGTGCAAGTGTACGAATTAGTTGATACATTTCACGTTTTGTTCCTACATCAATACCACGAGTAGGCTCGTCCAAAATAAGCACCTTCATCTCTGTTGCAAGCCACTTAGCAACAATTGCCTTCTGCTGGTTTCCACCAGACAGTGTTCCGATCCTAGTTTCTGTCCCCGTCGTTTTTATGCGAAGCCGCTGAATATATTCGTTCACAAGGCCGCGTTCCTTTTCCTTGTTCAAAAAAACGCCTTTTTTCAACGCCTTCAATATTGTAAGTGAAACATTTTCCCGAACGCTAAGACACGCTACAATGCCATCTTTTTTCCTGTCCTCTGTCAGCATACCGATTCCTATTTTTTTCGCATCGGCTGGTTGTCGTACTTTCACACGCTTTCCTTCTAGTGTAAGCGTTCCTCTCAGCTTCGGCACTGCGCCAAAAATCGATCCTAAGAGCTCACTTCGCCCGGAGCCTACAAGGCCACAAAGTCCAAGAATCTCTCCCTCGTACAATGAAAAGCTTGCATCCTCCACAATCATCTTCCCGTAAGAATATGGATGAGCCACCGCAAAATGGTCTACTCGCAAAATTTCTTTGGGTTGTATAGCTCTTATGTGTTTCTCATAAGTATCTAGTGCCTTCCCTACAATATCGTGAATAATTGCGTCTCCCTCAAACATGTCTTGCGCATATTCGGAAACATATTGACCATCACGCAACACAACGACACGGTCACACAAAGTAAATACTTCATTTAATTTGTGCGAAATATACAAGCAAGATACTCCGTTTTTTTTCAGTTTTCGAATTGCCGAAAATACTACTTCTGTTTCAGATTGCGTCAAGCAAGAAGTTGGTTCATCCAAAATCAAAATATGCGGCTTACAGTACAGCGCGCGTGCGATACTTACCAGCTGTTGCATACTGCTGTTCAAGCTACGCGCCGGCATTTTTACATCTATTGATGAAATGCCCAGCTCATTCAAAAGAGCTTTTGCCGTTTCGTGTGCCTTTTTCCAATCAATAAACCCTGTACGCTTTTGAGGACGCTTACCTAACATGATATTCTCTGTGATGCTGAGATCTAATTCCAAGCTAATTTCTTGAGGGATCATAGCGATTCCCGCTTTTTCTGCTTCTCTTGGACTATGGAAGCGCTGTTTTTTGCCATTCAGTATAATGTCTCCCTCAAAACTCCCATAAGGATATAACCCACTCAAAATTTTCATCAGCGTACTTTTTCCTGCTCCATTTTCACCCAGAAGAGCCAAAATCTCCCCTTTTGACAAGGTAAAACTGACATGATCTAGTGCTATTACACCCACAAATTTTTTGCAAATATCTCGCAACTGCAGAACCGGTTCCTGCATATGAGCACCCTCTTTCCCGGCCATTTCATTTCAGCTCATTGATTTCGCGTTTGCTCATCAGAACTCTGCGGTAGGTATCGATAATTACTGCCACAATCAAAACTACACCAATCACAATATTCTGCCAGTAAACAGAAATTCGTAATAATGTCAGACTATTGGATAATACCTCCATAAACAAAGCCCCCAACACACTCCCCAGAACAGTACCTACACCTGCATATGTGCTGGTTCCTCCAATGATGGCCGCAGCAATCACCGTCATCTCATATCCCTGTCCAGCTAACGCTTGGGCAGACCCAAGGCGTGAAGTCATCAAAATTCCTGTTAATGCTGCCAGAACCCCTGTAAGAATGTAGACAAACATCTTTGTCCTGCCTACATTAATCCCGGAAATACGTGCAGCATCCGCATTTCCACCTACTGCATAAATCTGTCTCCCCAGTGCCGTTCGTTTCATTAGAATATTTGTCAACACAGCCAACACCAAGGACAGCACCACTACATTTGGAATACTTCCGATAACGCTACTCTGCTCCAGAGCTTTAAACTCATCTGGCAACGGATACACCGGTACTCCCTGCGTCATCACATATACCACTCCACGAGCAATATACATCATTCCCAGTGTAACAATAAGCGGAGGAATATTCAGTTTCACAATAATAAATCCATTTACTATTCCTACTACAATCCCTGACAACAACCCACATAAAACTGATATCCACAGAGGCACTCCGGCTACAAGACATTTCGCACACACGGTTCCTCCCAACGCATAAACGGATCCTACTGAAAGATCCAATCCGCCAGAAATCAATACCAAAGTAATACCCAATGTAGTAAGTAAAGTAAAACCGGTTGAACGAAGTACATTGGAAAGGTTGTCCGGTGTCAAAAACACACTATTTACGCATGTAATAATTAGGATAAAAATCATTGTCGCCAGGATTACACCGCTCTCCTGCATGTTCCAGAACCGTTTCCACAATGTTTTGCATGTTTGCATTTTCTGGTCCTTCCTCTCTTTCTATTGCGCCGCCTGTTCTAGGATAAACTGTCTAACCTCCGACTCAAATGGAATTGCGCTCATTACACCTTTTCGGGTAACACTCAATCCGCTGGCACAATTTGCATATCTTGCCGCTTGCTCCACAGTTTCTCCCTTTGCTAGGCAAGCAGCGAATGCGCCACAAAAAGTATCTCCTGCTCCGGTAGTGTCTTCCACGTGCACTTTACATGCAGGTATACGCAAACCCAGATGTTTTTGTTGGGACACCCACACACCTTGTTCACCCATTGTAATCAGAACATTGTCAATACCGAATGTATGTATTTTTTCTGCTACCTGATGTGGTGTTACCTCTCCCTCCATACCGGTAATGGTCAGCGCTTCTCCCCAATTGGGAATCAGATAATCAATTAGAGGCATTAACTCTTTTCTAATTGGCCGCGCAGGGGCCGGGTTCAAAAGTACGATTCCATCGGTCTGTTTTGCCACACGCGCCGCAGCCAAATTCACTTCATCAGGCATCTCATGCTGCAAGAGCCATATCGCCTGGTGTGGGATGTCGCAAAAATTCAAACATTGCGCTGTCACATCCCTGCAGGCACCTTGTGCCACAATCACTCTACTCTCTCCCCATACGTCTGAAAGGACAGCAGCTGCCGCAGTTTTACTTTCCTGTAGATATGCACAACGCCCATTTATTCCGTATTTTTCACACATTTCGAAAAACTGTTTCCCGAATATATCGTTTCCTACTGCGGTTATGAACATTGCCTGGCCGCCATTGCGTGCAACGCTGACCGCCTGATTAAATCCCTTTCCACCTGGTTCTAGTGATAACATTTCTCCTGATATAGTTTCACCTGCATATGGAAACCTTTCCGTGTTCAGAAGCAGTGACATCCCATACAATCCCACCGCCACGATTTGTTTTCTCATCTTAAGTCACCATCATAAATGTCGAATTCTAGAACGATAATGTAATATGTATTTCGCGTTTAACGCATCCGCGCCATCTATATTTCCACTACAAAATATTTCCGGTTGTTCTCCACAGCGCACGCGTGCCTCACAAGCCATCAATACCAGCGTATTTGCGATAAAAAATGCGCTCAAAGATGATAGTGGGCCCGCGCGTTGTCCATCCTCTGAAACTGTTACACAGGCATCACCTTTTCCCACACAGTTATCAATAAAAAGGTCGCAGATTTCGTTTAGATGCTTTCCCGATACATGCCTAGATGGAACCTTCCCATATTGATTGGAAGTAATCGCCACCACATAGCAACCTTTCTGTTTAGCCCCTAATGCCATTTCTATACCAAAGGAGTTGATGCCGGAATTTGATACAACCAGCATTACGTCCCTTGGCCCAATGTCATATCGTTCCAACAGAGGCTCTGCCAAACCGCTCATCCGCTCTACCTTGCTGCTTTTAACAGCTCCCTCATGCAGCATCACCGCACTGTCCAAAATTGGGCACACCTGTACGATGCCACCTGCGCGATAAAAAAGTTCCTCCGCCACCATATGGGAATGTCCGCACCCAAAGACATAAATCAGGCCGCCATCGTGGATAGCTTGCGCCATATGAGAAGCTGCTACTTTCATCTGCCGCAACTGCGTATTATAAATTTTTTGTATCATGTCTAGCGTATTTTTATAATAATCCTGTGCAAAATTCATTCGTTCTCTCATAAAGTCTCCCTGCTCCGCTTCAAAACAGCTCAATATATAATTTGTACTTATCTGCCCGGTACTTTGAAACCACATACTCTACCGGATCTTTTTGAATGTCAAATGTCTGTCTTTCTATTTTCATTACAAGATCACTTGTCTCGATATGCAGTAATTTTGCTTCCCATCCCTGCACCCCAGTTACTTCAATACTTTGTTTCGCGCCACTAAGTTCAATACAAAGTTTCGTACGCATTAATTGGTATAAGGATTGGTTTTGCGCCAGTTGATCATAAATGGCCCCACAACGTAAAGATGGCAGATATGCCGTCTCAATTGCCATTGGCTCTCCGCTTGCTAACCGGAGCCTTTTTAAGAGAATAACCTCATCTCCTACGTCAATTCTAAGCTTCTCGGCCAGCAACTTACCAGCAGGGATTCGTTCCAGAGCCAATGTCTGTGCCCCTGGTACAAATCCACGCTGACGCATATCTTCTGAAAAACTTGTCAGCTTCAGCAAGGGCTGTGTTAGTTTTTCACGTTGTACATACGTGCCTTTTCCATGCACACGCTTAATGATTCCCTCTTTTTCGAGTTCTGCCAGTGCTTGCCGAACTGTCATGCGGCTCAAATCATATTCCTCGCATAAATCACGTTCTGAGGGCAAACACTCTTCAGGTTTCCATTCATGAGTTGTAATACGATCTAAAAGCTGCTCCTTTAAGCGAATATAGGCCGGTCTCGTTGCATCCGTCCTCCTAGAATCACTGTCATTTCGCATACGCGCCCTCCTACATTTTGGAAGTTTTTCAGCGCCTGTCATTTACTAAACCTAATATATATCTCTGTCTTCGCCCTTGTCAAGCGTTTTATACAAAATTATTTTGTTATACTTCTATAAATTAGTATAATTTGCATAAATTTTAAGCATCCCACTTCTATACCAGTTTCTTATAAATACAGTAAAACGCACACGTAATATATAGACCAGTTACTATACCAGTTAGCTTTCGCCATGTTTAAAATTTTAAATGGAAAACATAAAAAAGGCACAGCACCCTCAAAAGGTGCTATGCCTTTTCTATGTAGCATCTTATCTAATAGTCTATCATTTATGCTACTATTTCATTGATTAAAATGGCAGAATTCATCCTATCTCCACTAAATCTTTCTTTTTCATAAAACAAAAAACTTGGAAGCCAGAATAATCTGACTTCCAAGAAAAAATATACATAAATATCAAATTACAGTTCTGCGAAATACTTGATGGTGCGCACCATCTGGCTGGTGTAGCTGTTCTCGTTGTCGTACCAAGACACAACCTGCACCTGATAGGTATCGTCGTCGATCTTGGTTACCATCGTCTGGGTGGCGTCAAACAGGCTGCCATAGGTGATGCCGATCACGTCAGAGGAAACGATGGGGTCGGTGTTGTAGCCGAAGCTGGCGGAGGAAGCCGCTTTCATGGCAGCATTGATGGAATCCACTGTCACATCTTTGCCCTTCACAACAGCCACCAGGATGGTGGTAGAACCGGTGGGCACAGGCACACGCTGAGCAGAGCCGATCAGCTTGCCGTTCAGCTCAGGGATAACAAGGCCAATTGCCTTGGCGGCACCGGTGGAGTTCGGCACGATGTTGGCAGCGCCAGCGCGGGCACGGCGCAGATCGCCCTTGCGGTGCGGGCCGTCCAGAATCATCTGGTCGCCGGTATAAGCATGCACCGTGGTCATAATGCCGCTCTGGATGGGATATGCATCATTCAGCGCCTTCGCCATGGGGGCCAGGCAGTTTGTGGTGCAGGAAGCAGCAGAGATGATCTGGTCTTCCTTGGTCAGGGTGTTCTCGTTCACGCTGAACACGATGGTCTTCAGGTCGTTGCCAGCGGGTGCAGAAATAACAACCTTCTTGGCGCCAGCCTGGATATGAGCCATCGCCTTATCCTTCTTGGTGAAGAAGCCGGTGCACTCCAGCACAACGTCCACGCCAAGCTCGCCCCAGGGCAGCTCCGCGGGGTTCGGGTTTTTGTAAATGGTGATCTTCTTGCCGTCCACAACAATATTGTCTTCGCCGGCTTCCACCGTGTGGCCATCATAGCGGCCCTGAGCGGTGTCATATTTCAGCAGGTGTGCCAGCATCTCGGGGCTGGTGAGGTCGTTGATCGCGACGATCTCATACCCTTCAGCGCCGAACATCTGACGGAACGCCAGACGACCGATGCGGCCAAAGCCGTTGATTGCAACTTTTACTGCCATAATCCAAACATCCTCCTTATCATCAGGCAAGCCCGCGGCCGTTTGCCGCGGCAAAAGCCTTCCTGTCTTTCCATATTCTAATATAAAAATACGCGGTGTGCAAGGGGTGGTTGATAAATTTTTAACACAAAAAGCGCTTTCTTCTGCACTTTCGGCGTTTTCGCAACTATCCGTCGTTTCCCGCAAAAAACTATGTGCAGTTTGCGCGTGGTTCCCATCAGGCACACAGGCCTTGCCATCCACCCAGGTGAAGAGCCATATCTGAAATATCGAACTTATCGCCTTTCTTCCTCTGCGAATAATTTATGCCGGTGTCTACTATCCACGGCAGTCGGAATCCACAGCGGAGGAAACAGTGCGCAGAACCCATTATGGCCCGCAACCTTTTCTTTTTTCAAGATATACAACATCATACATACCTGCGGGCAACGTAAACCCACTGTACAACTTTGCATGAAATTACTACATTCATCACATGCTCGCCCACCTCTTGCGGGCATCCGGCCTGTTCCATAGCACAAGCCACTATCCTTTCAATGAAGGCAAAGTTCTCGCGGGCAGTGGCTTTGGCATCTTACCGGGTTGCCTGCGCAGAAGACAATTTTCCGTATTTGAGCGGCGTGGGGTTCTGCACATCTCGTTTCAATAATAAGCTTTTCTAAAATCCCCCAGAATTCACATATAAAATATACCGGTATACACCTGTGCCAAGGACACAAAACGAGCCAGAAAAGCGTAACAAGGCATCGTGCAGTATGTGCAGCGTGCAATCGGCGTTGCGCCTGCGCACCCTGATAAGAGAAATAAGCGCAAACATAAAAAACACTCCTTTGCTTTCGCAAAGAAGTGTTGACATGATATGGATTTTATTCTGCAACGTATCAGTGATACATTACCGTCTGTCACTGCATACATGGGCGCCGCTCCGCACCGGATGCAGTATCCATGTATTGGGCCATGCATCCTTCAGGGCCTTCTGGGCGGCTTGCGCCATTGCACGTGTTTCAAACACGCCAAATACCGCCGCGCCGGAACCCGTCATCATCGCGGCTTTTGCTCCGGCAGCTCGCAGCGCAGCGCAAATAGGGGCATTGGCCGTACTTTCGCTGGAGAACTGCAATTCGTTTGCCATAACAGCACACAAATCATCCAAACTGCCGCCGCGCAATGCCGCTTCCGCAGCATCACCGTCCACTTTGACATCTGTTCCCAGTTCATCAAACCGGGCATAAGCATGCGGCGTGGAAACCCCTTGCGGCGGCATACACACAACAAACCAGCATCTGGGGCAGGCTGGCAGCGGCCGCAGCACATCCCCCACACCTGTTACGCGGGCAGTACCTCCAAGAATGGCGAACGGGACATCCGCCCCCACCTGCATACCGATCCTGCAAAGCTGCTGTTCAGTCAGCCTTGCTTTATATAACCTGTTCAGTCCCACCAGTACCGCTGCTGCATCGGCGCTGCCGCCGCCCATTCCGGCCCGCACGGGCACTTTTTTATGCACCGTGATATCTGCACC
>CAMBHV010000038.1 GCA_945867255.1 uncultured Clostridia bacterium | reverse complement strand
TTGCGAAATGGTTCATAAATTTGGATACAGAAAAGTGCGGTGATCCATTCAGAATCACCGCACTTTTTATTTTTATATGCAAGCCGATCCGCCCAGTCAGCAGGACGCATGCCGGGTTTAGTTACACTTCCAGCAGTGCATGCAGTTGTATGGCGCACAACCATACCACGATGCACCACAGCCAGATACGCCGCTTTTGTGGCAAACGGCCATACACCACCATACATGCTGCCATTACAAAGAAAAAATACAGCGTGCCTGTGCGAAGGCCTGAAACACCCACACTGGGGGTAAAACCCATGGCAGCCCAGCTCATCCCGCCCAGAGCCAATAACACCCAACACAAGCGCATTGGCCCCGATGAGCCTTCTGCGATATAAATATTCCACAGCACCACAGCATACAGCCCGTAACCCAGCACAAGCGGCACATAGGCCTGCGGCATATTACAGTTCGCAAGAGAGATATACCCCGCGGCGGAATATGCTTCGGTCACTGTCTTTACCCATGGCACAACCGAACCCACTTCGTACTGATATAAACTAAGCGGCACCATGGCAACACAGGGCAAAAGGCTGACAGCACGCGCCAGCCATTCCTGCCGTTTTTCCCAAACCTAAGCGGCAGAAAGCACAGCCAGAATAAAAAATATGCCTTCGCGCCCAAACACACTGAAATGCACCACGCCGGAGATACCGATCTCGGCTTTTTTCAGCGCAGACAACATGGGAAAGTTCATGTAAAACGAAGTGATGTCATTTTCCGTTCGCATCGCATTGCCGGGGCAGGTGAAGATAAACACAAGGCTCGCTGCGCACAGCACAAGCTGCACCCACATCCCTGCAGGAATGTGCAGCCCCCGCGCACGAACCGCCAGCATGCCCCCTGCCACAAGAAAGGGAAGCACTAAGGCAGGCTGCTCCATATTGGCAGAAAACAGCAACGCAACACATGCCAAAATCCATCCCCAGACAGGCGTACGCTTGCCCCGCAAAAGTCTCCACAACGGGCATAACGCTGCAAGGCCAAAACACACAGGCCATAAATAGGCAATGGTTGTTACTACCCAGCCCGCTGTTTTCAAGTTTACCCACTGGTATAAAAACACCAGCGCACACAGCAGCCAACTTTCGGCCCGTTTTTTCTCCAGCCGCATCGCATAAGCCATCAGCCACGCGCATGCCGTGATCACAGCAGGATTCAGCACACGCCACACCAGCACTGGGGCAGCGGAAAAAATACAGAACAGGCATTCTGTCAGCATTCGGGCACTCCAGTTCCAATAGTGCCCGCCCACATAAGAAAACATGGCCGCAAAATCCCAGTTTCCTCCCAGGGCAGCCGCATATCCCTGTTCATCCATAGGGACATATAAAAACTGCAAATGGCAGGCAAGCATCACACAAAACAACGCCACATAAGCCAGCCATGCGCTTTGCAAAGCATGAGAGACACGCTTCATACGGCACCTCCGATCTGCTGGCCGGTGTGCAACAGAATGCGGTGACGATTCGCGCCATAGGCAAAACATATCTCATACTCCTGAGGTTCCTGCTCCAAAGCGTCCAGTGATACAAAGGCATAAAACCGGCCATATGCCATATTCAGCCCATCCACATACGCATCGCCGTCCCCCGCCGCCATCACAGTGGCAATGCGAAGGTATTCTTGTGTATCCTGGCAGTACAGCACAACGGAATTATTCATCATCTCGAAATGCTCACCTGCAATATAACACAGCCCTGTAAATGTGGCATATCCTTCGTTCTGTTCGCTTTGTAAAGACAATGAAAGGCCCGGTGGCACAGGCTCTGTCCATTCGGATGCATCGAATGCATGTGGGCGGCGTGAATCCCAGCGGAGAAGGAGGGCAGACAACCCCATCGCACACAGCACACAAAGCGCGCCTAGCAGGCCAGGTTTTTTGTTTTGCTTTTCGCACATGCCTTTCTCCTCCTTTCAAAAGTTCAGAAACCTGCGAAAGCCGGCCGGCTTTCGCAGGTTTTACGCTGTTTTATGATAGACCCGTCATTCATCCAGCTTCAACACAGCGGTGAACGCTTCGCTTGGCACACTGACTGTGCCAAGTTGACGCATCTTCTTTTTGCCTTCCTTCTGTTTTTCCAGCAGCTTCTTCTTTCGGGTGATATCGCCGCCATAGCATTTGGCCAGTACATCCTTTCTCATGGCCTTCACCGTCTCGCGGGCGATGATCTTACCACCGATTGCTGCCTGGATGGGGATCTCAAACATCTGACGCGGAATATTCTCTTTCAATTTCTCTGCAAGGCGCCGTCCTTTGGCGTATGCGGTATCCGCATGCACGATCATAGACAATGCATCCACCATATCCCCATTCAGCAGAATATCCAGTTTCACCAGCTTGGATTCGACAAAGCCCTTCATCTCATAATCATAACTGGCGTAACCACGGCTACGGCTTTTGATCGCATCAAAAAAGTCGTACACAATTTCTCCCAAAGGCAATTCGTAGTGCAAATCCACCCGGGTGGCGTCCAGATACTTCATGTCCCGCATCACACCGCGCCGGTTTTGACACAGCTCCATCAAACTGCCCACATACTCCGACGGAGTATAGATATGCGCATCCACAAAAGGCTCTTCACATTTGGCAATTTTTGCAGGGTCTGGATAATTGGTGGGGTTATCAATGGTAAGCACCGTGCCATCGGTCAACGTAATGCGATATTCCACGCTGGGCGCAGTTGTGATGAGATCCAGATCGAATTCTCTTTCCAGGCGTTCAATGATGATTTCAAGATGAAGAAGGCCCAGAAATCCGCATCGAAAACCAAAGCCCAGCGCCACACTCGTCTCGGCATCAAAAGAAAGAGAAGCGTCATTTAACTGAAGTTTTTCCAGTGCTTCTTTCAAATCCGGATATTTAGCGCCATCGGCCGGATAAATGCCACAGAACACCATGGGAGTAGCCTTACGATAGCCAGGCAGCGCCTGCGCAGTGGGGTTTTCTTTCAAAGTGACCGTATCACCCACACGGGTATCTGCCAAGGTTTTGATACTGGCGGTAAAATATCCCACCTCGCCAGCCTTCAACTGGCCGCAAGGCGCCAGCGCCGTTGCACCCATGTGTCCCACTTCTACAAGCTGGAATTCGGCACCTGTCGCCATCAGCTTTACCGTATCTCCCACTTTCATGGTGCCGTCAAACACGCGCAAATATACTACAACCCCTTTGTATGGGTCGTACACAGCGTCAAAAATCAACGCCTTTAGCGGTGCGTCCGCATCTCCCTTTGGGGCAGGGATGTCTGTCACCACACGTTCCAGCACATCTTCGATACCAATTCCCATCTTGGCAGAAACGCGCGGCGCATCCAGGCAGGGAAGGCCGATCACATCTTCCACTTCCTGTGCCACGCGGTCCGGCTCCGCAGAGGGAAGGTCTATTTTATTTAAAATGGGCACCAGTTCCAAATCGTGTTCCAGCGCAAGGTATGTGTTGGCCAATGTTTGTGCCTCCACGCCCTGGCTTGCATCCACCACCAGCACTGCACCTTCGCATGCAGCCAGGCTGCGGCTCACCTCATAGCCAAAGTCCACGTGGCCCGGTGTATCAATAAGGTTCAGTTCATATTCCTCACCATTTCTGGCGGTATAATGCATCGTTACCGCGCGCGCTTTGATTGTAATGCCGCGCTCGCGCTCCAATTCCATATCATCCAGGATCTGAGATTCCATCGTGCGCTCATCCACTGCCTGCGTCTTTTCCAGAATACGGTCCGCCAAAGTGGATTTGCCGTGGTCAATATGGGCAATGATGCAAAAATTTCTGATATGTGTTGCGTCCAAAAGGCGTGCTCCTTCCCAAACCATATACATGGAACAGAATATTGAATGTATTATATCATAAATTGTACCTTTCCTTCAACGAAAAACACCGGGCCGGTTTCTGCACACAGATGGAAAAGCGAACCTCCAAAAGCTTGACATAACAATAATTGTCATGATATACTAAAATCAAACCCATAACAAAAAATGTTATGATATGCGCGATTGAGGGAGTTATCATGGAAAATAAACGTATCATCCACATCTGCACGGAGAAAGATCTTCGCACCTACATGCATCCATTGCGTCAGAAAATTATGTTCGAACTCAGCCTGCGGCCGCAGGGTATGACAGCAAAGCAACTGGCAGACACGCTAAACATTGCACCGTCTTCGGCTGGGCATCATCTGGGAAAGCTGGAGCAAATGGGCCTTGTAGAGTTGGCCCGCACAGAAAATATTCATGGTTTTTGTGCCAAATTTTACAAAGCCGCAGATGTTACAGTGAATATTGACGCACATCGTGCCGCACCGCTGATGCAGGAAGCACTGCTGAACAACAATGTGTCTCAGCAATTGCAGCGCATGTCTGATGTGCTGGCACAAGTGCGGCGCGGCGATGAAAGAGTTGAACCGGCACTGGCCAGTTCGCATCGTTACTCCACCGTATATCTCACCCAAAATGAAGCGCAGGAATTTTTTGATATGCTTACCCGTTTTTTCTATGCACACAGCACAGCCGAACATGCCAGCAAAGAGGCTCATCTGTACGAAATCAGCATTCTCTCTACAGACCTGACTATGTGGCAGCAAGGAATGGAAAAAGCCAAGTAAACACATCAATCGAATGGCTTCCGATAACATTATCGCATGCTTTGCACAGGCTGTGCGCGAAAGGGGTCAGGCGCACGGCCTTTCTTTTTTATACTCATTTTACCCTTTATCCTGTGCCGAAATGGAGCGCTCATTCTACTGAACCGCAACATGAAAGGAAAGCCCATCATGAAGCCATATCCTCAAGACTTTCAACCTTCAACCTATCTTGCCGCTTTTGGCATCAGCGGCGCCATGAGCGGTATGCTGATGTGTATCAACACTCTGCTGGCCATGAGCAGAGGCCTCAGCCTTTCTCAGATAGCGCTGGGTTTCTTCCTGCTTTCTTTCTTTCAGGTTGTGTTTGAGGTGCCCAGCGGCATGCTGGGCGATCTGTATGGGCGCAAGCGTGTTTGGGTCGCCGCTATGATTCTGCGGCTCATTTATTTGCCAATTTTCCTTTTTGGGCACGGTATCATCGTTCTGCTTTGTTATGCATACAACGGCATATGCAACGCGCTAAACAGCGGCACACTGGACGCCATGTATCTGGAGAACTGGTTGCATGCGCGCGGTACCCAACGGCTCTCCTTTGGAACGGCTCTTCAGCAAGCCGTCCAGTTTGGCAGCCAGGCAACTGGTGCTTTGCTGGGCGGTGCATTGAGCACCATTTCATTTTTCCGCCCTTATACAGCCAATCTCCTGATCAGTATAGCGCTGTGTGCAAGTTGTTTGGCGATGGTTGCGCATCGCATTCCCTCCGACACAGGCACACGTCATGGCAGCCCTCTTTCTCTGAGGGGGCTCGCACACGGATTCTCCGGCCAGATCACTCGCACGCTTCGTCTTGCCGGCACACTTCCGCTCGTTCTTTTCTGCCTACTGTGCGTGCTGCCGTACGGTTTTTCCTGCATTGGTGTGGAAGGGTACTGGCAGCCGCGGCTTTTAGACCTTCTGCACGGGCAAGAGCCCGGAATGCTGTTGGGAATGTTCTCCTGTGCCGCGATGGTTGGCGTGGTAATGGGCGGGTTCGCAGCAGACAAACTGATTCGACGCACCCACACCGCACGTGCACAAGCCGTATGGTATCTGGCTATCCGCATCACAGCGGCCTTTTTGATTGCCGCTATGGCGCTCACCGTACATATCGAATATTTTTTTATTGGATATGCTGCATATTATCTCCTGCTCGGCATGTTCACTTGTGTAGACAGTGTACTGTTGCAGGCCCAAACGCCGGACGAAGTTCGCGGCACCGTCATGAGTGCAGAGAGCCTCATGCAAATGACCGGTGCCATGGCGGGAACCGCTGTATGCAGTTTTTGGCTTGACAGCGGCTCTATCCCCGGGCTGTGGCTGTTTCTGTCGGCGGCTATGGCCGGCGGCACTTGTCTATGTCTTGTACCTGTATGGGCGATTCGACGCAGGCATCAGCGCAAGCCTTTACAAAATGTATAAAATCACATAAAAATCACTATTTTGCTTGACGCACCGGCATAACTCTGCTAAAATAGCAAAGTTCGTAAGAAAGGTTCTTCCTTTTTCTGCGCTTGACGCCGGGCCGCATGTTCTTCTGAATGTCCGGCTTATATGGCGCAGGCAGGTTCTCCATGGAGAAGTGTGAAATGCGTACAAGTAAACGAAAGGAACATATGCGCCGTGCTCTGACGCACGGGGGGCCTCGTATTCTGGCTGTGGCAGGTACACTTTGCTGTCTGTCGGGGGCCATGGCTTTTCTTTGGACCCATTTGAATGTCGTACATGTCACAGATGCTTCCAATGAAACTTCGCATCTCGTGATGGCCTGTACGGAGGATCCTCAGCTCCTGGCCCAAGCGGCCGGCTTGGAGCTGAACCAGCATGATGATGCACTGTTTGCCGAAAGCGGTGGCAGCCTTGCTCTTCTGAAAGTAGTGCGGGCATATCCGGTAGCGCTTTATGCAGACGGGCAGGAATATGTGGCTCAGGTAAGTGTGGGCACGGTGAAAGATGCCGTCCAGCACGCTGGCATCACACTTTCTGAAGAAGATTTCACAGAACCGGCGCTGGATTCCCGCCTTTATGAGGGTATGCCGGACATCGTTGTGCACCGTGTAACTTATGAAGACACTGTCACTACCGAGCCTATCCCCTTCGAAGAAGAATTTGTAGAGGAAGTGGAAGACCCCGAGGGCCAATATATCCATGATATTCTGTTCCAGGAAGGGATAGACGGCTCCAAGGAAGTGACCACGCGCGCCCGATATGTAGATGGAGAATATGCTGGCAGCGAAGTCATTCAGGAAACTGTCATTACTCCTGCACAGAATGCTGTGTATAAACGTATACAAACCAACGTGGTAAGCCCACTTTCTGCGCCGGACGGCATTACGGTAGAGGACAACGTGCCTTCCAGCTTTTCCGAAGTATACACCATGAAAGCCACTGGTTATTATTCCGCCAGCGGAAAAGGCGCCAGCGGCCTTGGGTTATATTATGGCACTTTTGCAGTAGATCCTACACTGATTCCGTACGGCACAAAGGTGTATATCGTATCCACCGATGGCAAATTTGTATATGGTTGGGCCATTGCTACCGACACCGGCGCTTTTGTGCGCCATAACCGCATGCAGGTAGATTTGTTTTATGAAACATATGAAGAAAGCGCCGAAAATGGTGTAAAAGAAGTATACGTATACGTTCCCTAGCACATTATAAAAGGGCCGCCTTTCGAAGCATCGAAAGGCGGCCTTTTTTCATTTAATCATGCAGCACTGGCTGGTGCCGAACTGCCGGCCGTACTGGCCGATGGGGCAGAAGACGCCGCCTGCTGCGTCTGTGCCAGGTTCAATGTACCCAGCTGTGCAGACGGAACAAATGCAAGATATGTTTTTCCCGTGTTAACGCGCACAGGATTTCCGCTTTCATCAAACAATTCCAGCGGCGCCTGCTCGCTTTTCTTTTCCCAAGTAACCGTCATATAGGTCCCACCGTGGCAATACCAGCCTTTACCCGTGCCGAACAGATAATCCACCGCACCGGTGTCATCCGGCTTTTCTGCCGTATCGCTAAACAGAACCAACACATTATGAAAAGAAAGTTGCGTTTCGCCATCTTTATGCGGCTCACCGTATGCCTCTTTTAAGTAAACTCCATTTGCAGAATCGTACGCAAGGCGAACCGGGCACTGTTCCGAAAACTGAAATGTCACTTCCGGAGCATTACCACCCTTTGGAGCAAAAGGCTCCTTTGCGAATCGCAGAAACGGCACGTTGCTGCCTTTGGCAGCATCCAGCCCTACCGCGGCCATCCCGGCAGAAAGGCCCTCCGCATTCACATACCATGAAAACTCGTTTCCGTAATCCTTACGCTCGGTCATAAACACAAAACTCTGTGTCCCTACGTATTCACCGTCCACGTTCTGATATGTTTTCTCATTCAGCAGATTCTCTGCATATACCGTGCTTCCAATGTTCACGCAAATGGCATCTACCGCCATGGCAATCTGCAAATGCTGGTCCCACAACGGGCCCACAGGGCCAACTTGCGGCAACCCGGCTGCATTAGCATACAGCGCCATCAGAGCTGTGTCCCCACCTTGTGTTGCCATTTCTACAAGGGCATCTGCACCGGCAATGCCACTTTGCGGCCAGCCTGCGCGCTCCGCGCGTATCATCACCGCTACCGGGCGCTGGCCAACAGTCATCCCCTCGCCCAGCGGCTGGCCGGTGATCAGGTTGTAATCCGGCGTTTCTTCGCCTTCGAAACCAGGAACACCCCCGTCAGCGGAAGACGGCGATGCAGGTTCACCGCATGCCGCCAAGGCCAGGCACAATGCCGCGCAAAGCACAAGCGCTATCCATCTTCTACCTATAAACTTCATTCTGTTTCCTCTTCATGCGCAACCGCGCAGAGAATTATTCCACCGCCGTGCTGGTGGAAACGGCACTGCCCGCGTCCTCCACGCTGGCGGAACTTGCCGCTTCGCTTTCAGATGGCTCGAACGTAAAGCCTGCCGCTTCATCAAGGTCTACCACAGCAAGATAGGTTTTTCCTGTGTTGATCTGTACCTGTTCTTCCTCGCCAAACGCATACAAAATGCGCAGTGCGGAATCCGGTGTAGGCTTTTCCCAGCAGATCTTCTCGGCGCGGCCACCGCTGAAATAATAACCATAGCCGGAGCCATACGTCACTTTCTGCAGATCATAGCCGGAATCACCCGGATCGGGCCATACATCAAACTCTGTCATAATCACCAGCACATTGTCAAATGCAAGCTGCTGGTCATTATTGCGATCCACACTGGGTTCGATAGAACCAGAAGCATGCGAATACTGGCTCATCATGTATTTTCCGGCCGCTTCATCCCAGTCAAAATATGTTTTGTACCGGTTGGAATGTGTTACCTGAATACGGGCAGCGCTGGGGCCTGTCAGGACGCGGGCCGGCTCATCATACGGCACAAAATTGAAAAACGTGCTGTTGTAA
>CAMBHV010000037.1 GCA_945867255.1 uncultured Clostridia bacterium | reverse complement strand
AGGTTCCAAACTTGTTCAGCAATTTTCTGATAGGAATACTGCGCAACATATTCCTCGTCTCTCTGTATGGTCACATTTCCACTTGTCTTCCATTCCAGATATTTTTCCCAAATATACTTTTTCAAAAGCGGGTACGTTTCCTTATGGCGACACTGCTCATAACAGACACCGCCCAGACGATGAATGTTTCTCGTTGGAAGGCTAAAAGGGATATTCCCCGTAATCGCATATGCGATTGGTTTCCCCATCGACATATATTCGTATGTCTTACCTGTCCACATACTCTGTGCATGCTCCTCGTTCCATCCGAGTTGTATCAAAATTGCCGCTCTTTGCTGTAGTTCAAGGGCTTCACAGCGAGAGATCATTCCTTTATCAATCAAGAAACTCTCTGCGTTTTGTTCTTTTGCCATCGCCAAGGCATCTACTCCCTGCCCTCCGGCATAAATGACATGTGCGGTTTGTTCATCCACCACTCCTTCCGCTTTCATTTCTTTTAGTACTTGAAAGAACACACACAAGTTTGTTTTCATTCCGTATAAGGTGCCGGTGAATACCATATCAAAACTTCGAGGAGCTATGCTAGGCAACCTTTCTGCCGGGTCATATCCGTTGGAGATTGTTTCCGTATGTGCTTCGGTAGGTTCGTTAAGGTACAATGCATCGGCGACTCTGGTGAGAACGTCAGCAACTGCACAATGGGTACGCACAAAACAGTCGTGCCGGCGGAATGCCAGCGGCGCGTCTGTATCTTTAGCATATGGGTCTCGAAAATCTGCAACCCAAGTCATTCGTGGATTTTGTTTCTTGATTTTTTCTGCTACTAAATGGGTCCAAGCCGGGCCGTAAGTCGAAATGATCACATCGAAATCCATCGCTTTGCCGCCACAAAGATATTCTATTGCTTGGCGGTATAATATGTTCTCTTTGATATCTCTGATGGCAAGCAGGAGTTCCTGTTTTATCACCGATAGGATTCCGCCTTTTTTGCTCGAATATATTTCTTGCTGGATATTCTGGACGTCTTTTGCTTTTTTTCGTTTGATTGCTTCATACATTTTCAGCGGACCACTTTTGGGCACCTGCCAGTATTCATCAAATGCCCACAGGTCTTCCGCCAGAAGTTCATCTTTTTTCTGGTCACTTCCCTCACTAAAATCCATTTGATTAGTCAGTACCGTAATTTTGGCCTCCGGGTGAGCTTTTTTAATATATTTTGCAATTTTAGTCCAACGCACCGACGCAATCGCTTGCAATGGAGCGATATACTCACTCACAATAAGAATTTTCATGATATTGCCCTTCTCGATTTTCAAGTTATATTTTCAAGTCATAACAAAACATAAAATTTGGAGCCGAAAATCGTACATACCGCTGCAATCCGGTTCTTTTTCCTAGCTTTTTCATCCAGCATCATCTTCCAACGGTAACATTTCAAAAAATTCCAAGCCACTTCTCTCTTCTCACGTAGCGTCTCGTCCGCCGCGTCGGCGCCTCTCATCCAGCGCAGCACCTGGCTGTAAGAGCTGAACTTGCGGGCATTGGCCGCGGGGAGGTATTCCGGGCAGTTAGCCCGCACGAATGCCGTTATCTCGTCGGCGGCGTCCAGCTCATCCAGATTACGCCGGTCAAATCTGCGGTTCATGATACTGTCGGGGTTGTTTCGATACGCATACAGCACCTGTGGCAGATAGGCCACCCGCTGCGCGGCGAACAGCATTTTGTAAACCGTGAACAGGTCCTCGTAAAGCCGGCCTTTTGGGAACGGAAAAGCTTTTGCCAGTTTGACACTAAACAGCTTTCCCCAGGCGCTGGTGTCAAATAATGTTTGATAGAGCATTCTCTCCATCGCTCCGGGGCCACTGAACTGCATCGGGGCGGCGGTGGGTCCTGATGGAAACCGCACATCCTCCATTCCGGTTTTGACCGAATCACATACGACCACGTCAGCCACGGACTGCTGTGCCTGCCGCAGCAGTCGCTCCAGCATATCCGGCGCCACCCAGTCATCGCTGTCGATGTAGGTGATGTATTCTCCTTTTGCCACAGCCGTACCAGTATTCCGAGCATCAGCTAATCCGCCGTTTTCCTTATGAAGCGCGCGGATACGCCCATCCTTTCGGGCATATTCATCGCATATCTCACCACATCGGTCTGGGCTGCCATCATCTACCAAAATCATTTCAAAATTGGGATAGGTTTGCCTCAAAATACTGTTTATACATTTTCTCAAATAAGATTCTGTTTGATACACAGGAACAACTATGCTAATCAATGGATCCATTTTGTTATCAATCACCTTATCCACTTAACCGGTTCTTTCTACTTTCATTTTGAACCACAAACCACTTTTCCTTTATGCACAAATATATACCTAAAGGAAACCACATGAGCGCCTCTCCGCCATGGAATTGCACCATAGACAAAATAAGATAAGTTAATATATAACCTTCAAATGCACTACAAAAAAAGCTTTTTCTCTGCATATATAAAAAAGTTACCGCTAAGCCTATAAACCACATTCCGCCTAAAAGGCCCTCATCAAGCGTTAGCTGCAAAAACACATTGTGCATAACGTCTTCATAGCCAGTAAACCCGTAATTTTGCCGCATAACTATCAGCGCATTTCCCACACCATATCCCCATGGATTATCGCGAAGCATCTGTGGTGCACGCGACCACATTGCCGCACGGCCACTTAGAAAAATTTCAGCACCCGTATTTTCATTACCTTGTATATCACCACTACTGGTATTTGTATCTTGAGCCGGGGAGGAGAAAGAAAACCGGCCCAGCCCTGCAGCTGCAAGCCCAGAACAAATTAAAATGATCAGCATTACAATTGCATAAATCACATACCATTTTAGATTTTTCCGGTTCAAACGGTACATTTTATCATAGATCAGAGACCACAAAATCAGACAAGCGGTTGCCACTAATCCCACTCGGGAAGCACCAAAGCAAGAAAACAAAATACAATAGGTTATATAGACTGCTTTTTTCTTGCCCGTTACAAAAAAACCACCTAAAGCTAACCAAGTAGCATCCAGATTCCGGCCCCCACGGGTCAAACTGGGTAGCAATGCACCATATGTTCCTTGCAATGTCCCTGTGTAATAACCGCGTAGCAAATACATCACGACTTCATGATTCCATAGCATATACAGAAAATGAGAAGCCGCAAAAATACAAGCTGCAATTTCCAGCAATTTAAGCCATTGTTCCTTTTCTATACCTGAACCTATATTCAGAACCACTACAACCAGATATAAGCCAAATGCCCAGTGTAAGATGCTTTTTGATAGCCCATATTGCGTCAATCGCAGCAAGGCAATTATATATACCAGCAAAAATAGGCCCAATATACTCCAATGTGGAAGCCTCAACTTCTTTAAATGTAAAATAAGCCAAGGCACAAAGATCAGCGAAAAAAAATAGCATACGCTTGCCGGGATGGTTCCATTATCTGTAGTGAGAGAAAAAAATTGGATCCCAGGAAAATACAAAAGCACTAATTGTATCAATAATAAAAAATATCGAAATTTCATGGTATAAATAGATTCTATTTTTTTTGCAAAGTTCATTATGTTTCCCTTTTCAGATAGAAATTTTGCAGCCATTTCCCTGCAAAGGAAATATTATATGTTTCAGGTAAAGTGCGACCAGATTCTCTTTGCACTTTCTGCAAAGCGTTCACCCACAAATCTACATCCTGCAGCGGCAGCTGCTGTGCAAGGTGTGTTAAAATCACTTCTTTCGTCATCCGGTTGGAAAACAAACAAGGAAGCCCATTTGCCTGGGCCTCCAGAGCGACTACCGGCATCCCTTCATAGAAGCTGGGAAGACAAAATACATCCATCACGCTATAAATCTTATGCACATCATTGCGCAAGCCGGAGAAAACAATTTTATCCAGTAATCCCATCGATTCTGCCTGCTGAGCAATTTGTTGCCTTAGTTCTCCCTCCCCCACGAACAGCATACATATATCCTGCCTGTTCGGTTGTAACTCTTTCAAAAGATTCAGTAAAAAAATGTGATTTTTGGCATATGTAAAACGCCCCACATTCCCAATTACAAAGGCATCCTGTGGAATTCCAAGTTCTACGCGCAATCGACATCTTGCTTCCGCATCATAAGAAAACTTTTCTGTGTCAATCGCATTTGGCATCACATGGACTTTACCCTTTTTGAAAGCGCGATTCCCATACATCCATCTTCCTGCCGTTTCACCACAGGCGAACCAGTCGGTAGAAAACAGTTTATTGAAGGGTCTCAGAAGATATTTCAGCAATGTTTTTTTCCCTTCGCCCCAATCTGCAGTGGAGTGATTATGACATATCCGAATGGGAACCCCAGCCCGCCACGCAGCAAGAAGAGCAAACACTGACATAGTAGAAAGGTGAGCATGCACCACCCGATAACCTCGAGTTTTAAATGCTGTGTGCAACGCTTTGTGATAAGCAAAGGGGCGGCTATAGGCAGGAACATAATAAATGCCAGCGCCAAGCCGCTTCAACTCCTTTCGCTGGGGGAAAGAGCTATCCTCGGCAAAATAGAAGTCAAATTGTACTTTGCTGCGATCAATGTGGCGGTAATAGTTCATCACCACCGCTTCGATTCCTCCACTGTCCATGCGGTTTAGCACCTGTGCTACTCGAATTGGCTGCTCCATTGTAAAAATTCTCCTGCAATCAATTCATATGTTCACTGTTTTTCATTCCGCCAAAGGCGGTCATAAATAAGATTCGAATATCCAGCCAGAGGCTCCAGTTTTCGATATACCAGATATCATATTTTACACGTTTTTCAATGCTGGTATCTCCACGCAGGCCATGCACCTGGGCCCAGCCCGTAATACCAGGGCGCACTTGCTGACGCACAAGATAAAGCGGAATCTCCTCTTTGAAATGGTTCACATGGAACGGAATTTCCGGCCTTGGCCCGATAAGGCTCATATCACCCTTCAGCACATTGAAAAACTGAGGCAGCTCATCGATACTGTACTTGCGGATAAAGCTGCCAAATTTTGTTTTGCGAGGATCGTTATCCGTGCTCCAACCGGTGTTCTCCGTACCTGTCACACGCATACTACGGAATTTATACATGCGAAACACCTTTTTGTCTTTGCCCACTCTGTCCTGCTTAAATAGAACGGGGCCCGGGCTTGAAAAGCGCACGCCAATAGCGGCCACCAGCATCAAAGGGCTTGTCAGTACGATCAGCACAAGCGAACCTGCAATATCCATCGTCCGTTTGACAACGCGCCATAAAAAATTGTCCAGCGGTGTGGCACGCATATTAATAAGTTTTGTCCTGCCCACCACATCAATGCTGGGATGCGCAGGGATATAGTCATTATAAAACGGGATGATACTGATTCTGGCCCCCACCTTATCGGCCGCGGAAAGCACCTGCTTCATGAACTGTACCTCATGCGGCTCCAGTGCTACGATCACTTCATCCACAAGGCGTGTATCCAGAATAGTTTCTAAATCTTCATAGGTGCCAAGGCATTTGCCCAGTTCTTCCCGCTGCGTTTTGCTGATATAGCCATCCACCGTAAACCCCATATGTGGATGTCGTTTTACATCTTCGATATATTGCTTGGCAAAATGCCCGTTGCCTACCACAATCACATGTTTCTGATTATATCCCAGCGTACGGTAATGCCGCAAAATAGCACGCACCCCGATTCGTTTGACAGACACAAACACCGTGGAAAGCACAAAGAACATAAAAATGGCAAGGCGGGAAAAATCCGCAAAACGTGTGACATACAAAAGCGCCGTGAGGACAGAGACACCCACAGCGTTCACGGTAAAAATCACCGCCAGTTCCCGCCCCTGAGATTGAAACCGGTACGAACCATACAGCCTGGCAGCATAGAACACCACCACCAGCACCACTGCATACACTGCGGCAATCTCAAAATATTTCCGGTTCCAGGCAAGCTGCAGCGCCGGTGCGGCACCATACATCATATCAAAGCGGATATAAGTGGCCACCAAATAGGCGCAGAACACCAGCACCGCATCCAAAAACATGTTGATGATATTCAAAAGTGTCTGATTCCTTCGAATCATGGCAACAGCCTCATTCCCCAATATCTTGTGATAGGCGCACTTCTCAGCATACCTATAAGTATGATTATTATACTACATACCGCAGGGTTTGTCCAACTCCGGCAACCAGGTTAAAAGCCGTGTTTCTGCGGTTCATAGTATAACATGTATCATATTGATATTTTGTAACAAAAACGTAAACTTGGCCTCAAAAGAAAATAACACCGGCCGCGTATATGGGACCGGTGTTATTTTATATGATTTTTATTATAATTTTTTAAAATTTCTTTATTTCATCACAGTGCCTACGGCATCCTTCAATGGGTGGTGGCAGGCACAGAAATGGCCAGGTTCCACCTCACACATTTTCGGCGGCACTTTCCCGCACTCTTCAGTGGCATAACGGCACCTGGTATGGAAGTGGCATCCGGGAGGCGGTGCCGCAGGGCTGGGCAGGTCTCCTTCCAGAATCACTTTCTGGCGTTTGCCTCTCAAAGATGGATCCGGGATGGGCACTGCCGACATCAAGCCCTCGGTATAGGGGTGACGCGGGTGGCTGAAAATATCCTCTGTTTTTGCGTATTCCACAATACGGCCCAGATACATCACAGCCACATGCGTGCTGACATGTTTCACAGAAGGCAGCGCATGAGAGATAAAGATATACGTCAGTTCAAACTCTTTCTGCAGGCTTACCAGAAGGTTCAAAATCTGCGCCTGGATAGATACGTCCAAAGCCGAGATCGGCTCGTCACAGATAATCAGCTTCGGGCGCAGTGCCAAAGCGCGGGCAATGCCGATACGCTGGCGCTGGCCGCCGGAAAATTCGTGTGGGAAACGACCGATGTATTCCTCCGGCAGACCTACCACGTCCATCAGGTGGCAAACTTTTTTATGAAGTTCCTCTTCGCTCAAATGCTCATTGGCACGAAACGGTTCTGCAATCAGGTCAAACACACGCATGCGCGGGTCCAAAGACGAATATGGATCCTGGAAGATCATCTGGATATCACGGCGCAGGGGTTTCAGCTCCTTGGGGGACATTTTGGATATATCCTTGCCATCAAACAGCACCTCGCCACCACTCGGATCCAACAGGCGGATAATGCAGTTGCCTGTGGTGGATTTTCCGCATCCGCTTTCACCCACAAGCCCCAAAGTCTCGCCGGGACGAATGGAAAAGCTGACACCATCCACGGCGCGCACATACTGCTTTTCCTTGCCAATTGCGAAACCACGCGTAACGTCAAAATATTTTTTCAGGTCTTTTACTTCCAGCAGATACTCCGCCCTCTCGCGGGCGGGCGCGTTTTCCTTTGCCATGTTCAGCCCTCCTTCTTCGCCAGCAGGCAACGGGAATAGTGGCCCGGTGATATCTCAACCAGATCCGGCATTGTATTCCGGCATGCCTCTGTGGCATACTTGCAGCGCGGGTGGAACCGGCAGCCCTTTGGCAGATGGTTCAGGCTGGGAACGGTGCCAGCGATGGGTTCCAGCGTATCATCCTGCTGCTGTACATTGATGGTGCTGTTCAGAAGGCCTTGTGTATACGGATGCTTGGGGTTATGGAACAGGGTGTATACATCTGCTTCTTCCACAATCTGGCCCGTATACATCACGACCACACGGTCTGCCATCTCCGCTACAACCCCAAGGTCATGCGTAATGAACAGAATGGAAGTATCAAAGTCCTTGATCAGGTTCTGCATCAAATGCAAAATCTGCGCCTGAATGGTTACGTCCAATGCTGTGGTAGGCTCATCCGCAATCAGAAGTTTGGGGTTGCATGCCAGTGCAATAGCAATCATGATACGCTGGCGCATACCACCGGAAAGCTGATGCGGATAACTCTTATACACGGCTTCTGGCCGGGGAATGCCTGTTTTGCGGATAATTTCAATGCTTTTCTCTTTCGCCTGCTGTTTGGTACAGCCGGGAATGTGCGTGAGAAACTGCTCAGAGAGCTGGTTTCCAATGGTGTACAGCGGGTTCAGGCTGGTAAGCGGGTCCTGAAAAATCATAGCCATTTCCGTGCCGCGCATTTTTCGCTTTTCCTTGGCAGGCATTTTCGTCAATTCCTTGCCATTCAGCGTCATACGCTCCGCCTTCACTTCACCGGGGCGCTCAATCAAATCCATCACCGCAAGGCTGGTCACACTTTTACCGCATCCGCTTTCACCTACAAGCGCAAGCAACTCGCCCTTTTTTACATTGAAATCCAGATGCTCTACAGCATTCACATATCCTTTTTTTGTTTTAAAACGGATATTCAAATCCTTTACGTCCAGCAAGATATCGTCTGTCTTCTTTGCGGCATCAGTTGCAAGATTCGTTGCCATTTGTGTGCCCCTCCTTTCAGCGCAGGCCCTGGTTCTTCGGGTCCAAAACATCCCGCAACCAGTTGCCCAACAGCATAATGCCCAGTACTGTCACCGAAATGGCAATGCCCGGGAATGTTGCCATCCACCAGTTGGTGGCAAGGTAATTTCGCCCGTCAGAAAGCATCACGCCCCAGGAAACAGACGGCGGTTGAATACCAAGGCCCAGGAAGCTGAGTGATGCTTCAATCAGAATACTGGAGGCTACACTCAATGTGGAAACCACAATAAAGGTAGGCAGGATGTTCGGCAGAATATGCCGTATCATAATCATACCGCCCGAAGTACCAATGGTGCGTGCCGCTTTCACGTACTCTTTGTTTTTCAGGCCCAGAACTTCGCCGCGCACCATACGCGCATAAAAAGGCCATGTAGTCACACCAATTACAAACACCAGCGTCAACACACCGGGATCCATGATGGTAAGCATCACCATGGCAAAAAGTGTAAGCGGAATCGAATAGAATGCGTCCGTGATACGCATGACGATGGAGTCGATCCAGCCGCCAAAATAGCCGGAGAGAATTCCCATGATCGTGCCAATAAAGCCGGCAACAAACACGGAAAAGATGCCCACCAGCAGCGAAACCCGAGAGCCAATCAGGATGCGGGAAAAAATGTCGCGCCCCAGAATATCCGTACCCAGAATGTGTTCCATAGAA
>CAMBHV010000036.1 GCA_945867255.1 uncultured Clostridia bacterium | reverse complement strand
GACGTAAAAGTAGTGGTGGAGACGATTGGCGGGCTTCACCCTGCGTATGAATATGTGCGCGCGGCGCTGGAAAGCGGGCGCAGCGTGGCAACGTCGAACAAAGAGCTGGTGGCGGAAAAAGGCGCAGAGCTGATGCGCATTGCCAAAGAACACGGTGTGTGCTTTTTGTTTGAAGCAAGCGTGGGCGGCGGCACGCCGGTGATAGGGCCCATGCACCGGGACCTTGCGGCCAACCACATCCTGAGTGTGGAGGGCATCGTGAACGGCACCACCAACTTTATGCTCACACGTATGCAGCAGGCGGGGCTTGGGTTCGACGAGGCATTGGCCGAGGCGCAGGCGCTGGGCTATGCCGAAACGCGAGACCCTTCCGCCGACGTGGACGGCATTGATGCGAAGCGCAAAATCGCCATTTTGGCTTCTTTGGCATTTGGGCGGCATATCCCGCCCGAGGCGGTGCCTGCGCGTGGTATCCGCGCCGTGACGCCGCGCGATGTGGCCCTGGCGGCCCAGCTGGGCTGCGCGGTGAAGCTGGTGGCCTGGGCGCGCGAAAGTGCGCCTGGTTGCGTAGAGGCCGCGGTGGAGCCGATGCTGGTAAAACAGGAAGATATCCTCAGCGGCGTGGAAGATGTATTCAATGCCGTGCGTGTGCGCTGTGACATGCTGGGAGATGCCGTATTCTACGGGCGCGGCGCGGGCAAGCTGCCCACGGCCAGCGCCGTGGTGGCGGACGTGGCCGAGGCGCTGCGCGAGGGGGTGGCCATTCACGATACACTGTGGTGGGCCATGCCGCTTGCAGGTGGCGAAACCTTGGCGGACACCCGCCGCGCCGATACGCTGCTGCGCTTTTCCGGCGCACCGGCCAATGTGCTGGCCGGTGTTTTGGGTGAAGAGGCGCAGCTTCTGTGGGAGGAGGAAGGCCAGTGTGCATTCCTGCTGCGCGGCGCGGTGCGCACACAGCTGAAGGCTGCAAAGGTCAATGCGCAAAAAGCGGGGGCTGTTTGCGAAAATATCCTTCGTATGCTGGCAGAATAGGAGGCTTTTGCGTATGTTAACGGTGAATGTGCCCGCCACCAGCGCCAATATTGGTGCAGGATTCGATTCCTGCGGGCTGGCACTGGCGCTGTACAACCGTGTGCAGATGGAAGAATGGGACGATGTGTGCATCACTTCGCTGGACGGCACGCGTGTGCCCACCGGGCCGCAGAACCTCGTGTACAGCACCGCAAAAAGCCTGTATGACGAATGCGGTGTGCCGCTGCGCGGGCTGCGCCTTGCGCAGGAAAACGGGGTTCCCATGGCGCGGGGGCTGGGCTCATCTTCCGCTTGCATTGCGGCGGGCCTTGTGGGTGCCAACGAACTTTTGGGGCGCCCTTATACACGCATGCAGCTTCTGGAGCGCGCGGCTGCGCTGGAGGGCCACCCGGATAATGTGGCCCCTGCCATGCTGGGCGGGTTTGTAACAAGCGCACTGGAAGGCGGGCATTTGTACGCCGTGCAAAAGCCTGTGGCAGACACGTTGTGCTTTGCTGCGTTTGTGCCGGGCTACAAATTGCTGACGCGCAAGGCGCGCGCAGCGCTGCCCAAAACGGTGCCGCACAAAGCGGCGGTGTATAATGTGTCTCGCGCGGCGCTTCTGGCGGCGGCGTTTTGTGAAGAACGGTATGATCTGCTGCGCGTTGCCACGTGTGACAAGCTGCATCAGCCATACCGCGCGGCGCTGATGCCCGGTATGGAAGAAGTGTTTGCACTGTGCGCAGAGCTTGGCGCGCTGGGCTGGTGGGTGAGCGGCGCCGGGCCCACGCTGATGTGCGCGGTGCACACAGAAAACAAGGCGTTCTTTTCCGGCGCGCAGCAGGCGCTGGACGCAGCGGAAAAGGGCAGCCCGCTTGCGGCGTACAGGCTGCACCGGCTTGCGCCGGATAACACCGGCGCGTTTGTAACGGCGTAACGCCGTACGGCAATCACAGAGGGGGAAAGGATATGGCATTGATCGTACAGAAATTCGGCGGCAGTTCCGTGGCGGACCGCGACCGGGTGATGAACGTGGCACGCATCGTGGCAAAAACGCATGCCGACGGCAACGATGTGGTGGTTGTGGTGTCTGCCCAGGGCGATACCACGGATGAACTGATCGCCAAGGCGGGCGAGATCACGCATGATGCTTCTCAGCGCGAGATGGATATGCTGATGAGCGCGGGCGAGCAGATCAGTGTGGCGCTGTTAAGCATGGCGCTGTCCAGCATCGGGTGCCCGGCCATCAGCCTTACGGGCTGGCAGGCCGGCTTCCATACAGACCGCGCGTACACCCGCGCGCGTATCAAACGGCTGGATTGTGAACGCATTGAAAGCGAGCTTTCACGCAACCGTGTGGTGGTGGTGGCAGGCTTCCAGGGCATCAACAAAAATGATGACATCACCACCCTGGGGCGCGGCGGTTCCGATACAAGTGCTGTGGCTATCGCTGCGGCGCTGCATGCGGATCTGTGCCAGATCTATACGGATGTGGACGGCGTGTATACAGCAGACCCGCGCCTTGTTCCCAGCGCGCGCAAGCTACCGCAGATCTCGTTTGACGAGATGCTGGAGCTTGCCAGCCTGGGCGCGCAGGTGCTGAATAACCGCAGCGTGGAACTGGCAAAAAAATATTCGGTGGAATTGGAGGTTCGCTCGTCGCTGACAGATGTGCCGGGCACCATCGTCAAGGAGGTTGCACAAGTGGAAGGAATGCTGATCAAAGGCGTAACAAAAGACGAAAATGTGGCCGTTATCTCGCTGCTGGAGGTGCCGGATGTTCCGGGCATGTCGTTTAATGTGTTCAGCCTGATGGCCCAGAAGAAAATCAATGTGGGCATCATTTTGCAGGCGTCCGGCCGCGACAACCGCAAGGACCTGATTTTCACCGTGCCGCAGGAAGACCTGCACACCGCATTGGCCGTGCTGGAAGAAAATCTGCAGCGCTTTGGGGCCACCAAGGTGCTGACGGATACCGATGTAGCCAAGGTGAGCATCGTGGGTGCTGGGGTGCAAAGCCACCCCGGTGTGGCGGCCAAAATGTTCGAGCGGCTGTATGAATGCAACATCAATATCCGCATGATCGCTACAAGTGAGATCAAAATTTCCGTGATCATCGCGAAAGAGGATGCAGACAGGGCCGTGGCGGCGGTGCACGATGCATTTTTCCAGTAAAAGAGTGCTGCGTATGCAGTGAAATTTACAGCTTCCACCTTTTTCTTTGCAGGGGAATCGTGTATAATCTAGGGTGGCACGGGCGTATAGCCCGCGCCACCCTTTCTATTTTTATAAAAGGAGCACGGCCCGCTTTGTGGGCGGTGAGAGAGGTGTGCGCTTTGGCAGAACAAAAGCAGGAGAAAACAAAAGAAAGAACCCATGTGGCGCGGGACACCGTTGCAGACGAGAACACAAAAGAAATACAAACAACGGCAGAGCACGAAGAAATGCAGCCGTTGAAAGATGCCGCTGAAACGCAGGCGGCGCAGGAACCGGCCGAAGAGGGCGAAGAACAGGCGGCGCAGGAAACCGCCGAAGAGGACGACGTGCAGGAAGCACAGGAACTCGCCGAAGAAGGCGACGCGCAGGCGGCACAGGAACCCGCCGAAGAGGACGACGTGCAGGAAGCACAGGAACTCGCCGAAGAAGGCGATGCACAGGCGGCGCAGGAAACCGCCGAAGAGGGCGAAGTGCAGGCAGCGCAGGAAGCCGCCGAAGAGGACGATGCACAGGCGGCGCAGGAAGCCGCCGAAGAGGATGGCGCGCAGGAAGCGCAGGAAACCGCCGAAGAAGGCGACGCGCAGGCGGTACAGGAACCCGCCGAAGAAGGCGACGCACAGGCGGCACAGGAAACCGCCGAAGAGGGCGGCGCGCAGACGGTGCAGGAACCGGCCGAAGAGGACGATGCACAGGCGGCGCAGAAACCTGCCAAAGAGGAAGAAGGCGCCCCCGGGCCCGCGGAATCTCAACCAGACAATGCGGCTTTTGAGACAGAAGAAGTGCAGCACGCACAGGATGCGGCCGCGCAGGCTGTTGCCCGGCGTGCCATGCAGGCATCACAGCCGGATAGGGAGCCCGAGCTGGAAGAAGTAAATATTTCCATGCCGCGCCCCGCACCCCGTGCGCCGTTTGAAAAAACACCGGAGCAGCGCGCTGCGGAATTTGCCGCCAAGGCGGACGCCCTGGGCCGGCAGTGGGACGACATGCCGCAGCCTGCACAGAGCACGGCGCGGCAGCCTGCACGCAGCAAGCAGGCCACACGCCGCAAGCAGCGCAACACTGTGAAAAAGACACCCGCGAAAAGGCAACCTGCCGGCAGGCAAAGTGCGCAGGATGCGCCAGTGCCGGCCACAGCGCCTCAGGCATCGCCTGCACCGGCCCAAAAGGCAGCAGGCGAAACCGCACCGAGGCATGCCGGCACGTCTGCCCCCAAAGCGGCGCGGCGCGGGGCAAAAAGCTGGCCTGTGTGGCTGGCGGCGTGCCTTGTGCTGGGGGCCGCAGGCTTTTTTGCAGGCATGCAGTATGCGGCAACGCCGGCAGCACCGGCGCAAAGTGCCGTGCCGTCCAGCGTGGCGCCTGCACAGCCCACGCCGGACCCCACCGCCCCGGCAGACCCGCAGCTGTGGAGCCTGCTTTTGGCAAACACGCAGAACCCGCTGCCGGATGGGTATGAGCCGCCGCAGCTCACCACCATTGACGCATCGGGCCGACAGGTGGATTCCCGCATTGCCGACGCCTTGCAGCAGATGATCGCCGCAGCCGAAAAGGACGGCGCGCATCTGGTGGTCACCTCGGCCTACCGAAGCTATGAGCGGCAGGAAGAACTGTATGTTTCCATGATCCGGGAATATCTGGCTCTTGGCTATTCCAATGCGGACGCCTATGCGGCCACCAAACGTTTGCGCAACGTGCCCGGCACTTCGGAACATCAGACAGGCCTTGCGGTGGACATCATTTCGCAAAGTTACTGGCAGCTGGACGAAGGGTATGCGAATACGTATGAGGCCAGGTGGCTGAAGGAACACGCGGCAGATTATGGGTTTATCCTGCGTTATCCCAAGGACAAAACGGCCATCACGGGCACGAACTTTGAGCCCTGGCATTACCGTTATGTGGGTGTGGAGGATGCGCAGAAGATCATGGCACAGGGCCTGTGTCTGGAGGAATATCTGGCTAAGGTAGACGACAGCGTGGCCGGCCAGGTGGCCGCTGCGCTGGAAAATGCAGGGGTTGCGGGCACGGATACGGAAAGCGGGAATGCCGAGGCGTCCTCCGCTTCCTCGGCTGCTCAGGGTGCAGCGCAGCCTTCCGCGGCTTCGTCTGTGCCGTCTTCCCAGGCTGCGGGCAGCCAAAGCTGAACCCAATTTCTTTCAAACCTGAGAAAAACCATGCATGCCGCGCAGGCATAAGGGCTGTGCGCGGCATGCGCTTTTCTGAAAATGAACGGCTGCGCACAGCGCAGAGAAAGGCATATCTATGAATGATCACATCTCCATTGCTCCCGGAGTGAACCTTACGGTGCTGCCGGCAGAGCAATATTGCAAAAGCCGCATCACGCTGGATTTTTTGTACCCCGCCAGCCGTGCCACGGCCACGGCGGATGCATTGCTGGCGCTGGTGATGGAGCGCGGCTATGCTGCCTGCCCGGATATGACGCAGCTTTCGAAAAAGCTGGCAGGGCTGTACGGCGCCACCCTCAGCGTAGACACAGCAGTGAACGGGGAGATGCGTGTGCTGCGCGTGACGGTGACAGGCTTGCAGGATGCATTTGCCCTGCAGGGGGAAGCGCTGGGCCAGGCGTGCACAGACATCGCGCTGGGCACCGCTTTTACCCCGGTGATGGAAAACGGCGAGATCAGCCCCGAATTTGTGGCCATTGAAAAACAACAGCTGCGCCAGCAGCTGGAAGGCGAGCGCAATGACAAGCGCGCATATTGCCTGCGCCAGGCACGGCGTCGCTTTTTCGGCAATGCGCGCGCGGGCATTGAGGCGTACGGCTATCTGGAAGAAGTGGACGGACTGTGTGCCAAAGACGTGACGCAGGCATTTTTCACCATGCTGCGCACGGCGCAGATCGATGTGTACCTGCAGGGAATAGACGGGCAGATGGTGGCCCAAAAGCTGCGCTGCGCGCTGCAGGGCATCCAGCGCACGCCCTGCGCCCTTGCGCCGGCATGCGCCATGCCCGCCGTGCCGCACAAACACTTTTTTGAGCACACTGCGGTTGCACAGGGAAAATTGTGCCTTCTGTTCACATCGGGCGCACCGTTCTGTGCACAAAAGCTCTCTGCCATGCGTGTGGCAGTGGCCATTTTGGGCGGCACCACCACATCGCGCCTGTTTGTGAACGTGAGGGAAAAGCAAAGCCTGTGTTATTATTGCGCGGCTTCGTTTTCTGCCATGACGGGCATGCTGTGCATCGACAGCGGTGTGGAGCACACGAATGCAGCCAGGGCCATGCAGGCCATTTTGCACGAATGGCAGGCGCTGAGAACGGGCGAGATCACCGAAGAGGAGCTTGCTTCTGCAAAACGCTTTTTGCGCACACAGCTGATTGCCGTAAACGACAGCCAGGGCGGTGCAGAGGCATGGTGGCGTGCGGCGCGCCTGCGCGGCGACGATAAAACGCCCGCTCAGGTGTTAAACGAGGTGATGGCCGTTACACAGGCCGATGTGCATGATGCGCTGGCGCCTTTGACGCTGAGCGTGTCGTATCTTTTGGCAGAGGAGGACATGCCGCATGACGAATGAACACAGTTCGGCCGCGCAGCGCGCGGCGTTTGAAACGGCCGTGCTCTCAAATGGCATGCGCGTGCTGGTGCGGCCCATGCCGGGCTTTTCTGGCATTCACGCTGTGTGCGGCACGGCGTTCGGCAGTGTGGACCTTGCCTTCGAGGCAAACGGCCGGCGCGTGCAGGTGCCGGCGGGTACGGCGCACTTTCTGGAACACAAAATGTTTGAAAGCGAAGAGGGGGACGCGTTTGCCCTGTATGCCAAAACGGGCGCCAGCGCCAACGCATTTACCAGCTTTGATAAAACCTGTTATCTGTTCACCTGCACGGACCATTTTGAGGAAAACCTTGCCATTTTGCTGGGGCTTGTGTCGAAGCCGTATTTCACGGCCGAGACCATTGCCAAGGAGCAGGGCATCATTGGTCAGGAGATCAAAATGTACGAGGACTCCCCGGAATGGCGCCTTGTGTTCGGCGTGTATGGAGGGCTGTACGGCGCACATCCTGTGCGCGAGGACATTGCGGGCACGGTGGACAGCATTGCACAGCTGACGCCGCAGCTGTTGTACGCCTGCACGGACGCATTTTACAGCCCCGGGCAGATGGTGCTGGCCGTGGCTGGCAATGTGACGCTGGCCCAGGTGGTGGCAGCGGCGGAAAAAACACCGTTTGCCAAACAAACGCCGCAAGTGCATCGCCTGCTGCCGCAAGAACCCGCAGCCGTGGCCGTGGCGGATTCAAGCATCCGCATGGATGTGGCAAAGCCGTTGTTAGGCGTTGGCTTCAAGGTGGCGCCGCCCTGCGAAGGCGCTGCGCGCCTTCGCGCCGAAATGGCGGCAGAGGTTCTGGTGGAGCTTGTGTGTGGCAGCATGACGCCATTGTACCGAACCCTGTATGACGAGAACCTTGCCGGGCCGGATTTTTCCGGCGAGGTGCTCAGCGTGCCGGGCGCGTTCAGCATTTTGTTTGGCGGCGAAACGGAGGACCCTGTGCGCGTGCACAAACTTTTGATGGAAGAGATTGACCGCCTTGCCCGCGACGGCGTGGAGGAAGAGTTGTTCCGCCTGTGCAAGAACCAGATGTACGGCGAATTGCTGGCCGGCCTTGAAAATGTGGAAGATGCGGCAACGGGCCTGCTTTCTGCATGGCTGCGCGGGCGCACGCCGGCCGAAGAACTGGAAGCCCTGGCGGCCCTTACCCGCCAGGATGTGGAACATGCGCTGCACACCATGCTGACAAGGCAAAACAGCGCGGTATTTACAATTTATCCGCGTGAAACACAGGAGGCAGACGTATGATCAATCATGTGGAATTTCCGGGCCTTGGCATTGAGCTGACGCTGAACCGTGTGGCATTTACACTGTTTGGCATGCCCATTTACTGGTATGGCATCCTGATTGCCACCGGGCTTTTGCTGGCGTTGGCGTTCGCCTTTTATAAGGCGAGAAGCTACGGCATCGATTCGGACAGGATGGTGGATGTGATCTTCGGCGCCACGGTGTGCGCCATCATTGGCGGGCGCGCCTATTATGTGGCCACTGCACCGTTTGAATATGAGAGCTTTGCCCAGATGGTGGATATCCGCCTGGGCGGCGTAGGCATTTACGGGGCCATCATCGCGGCATTTTTGTCCGGCTGGATTTTGTGCAAATGGCGCAAAGTGCCGGTGCTGCCCATGTTTGATCTGGCGTCCATGGGCTTTTTGATCGGCCAGTGCATTGGCCGCTGGGGCAACTTTGTGAACCAGGAGGCCTTTGGCACCAACACAACGCTGCCGTGGGGCATGCTCAGCGAAAACACAACAGCCTATCTTGCCTCTGTGCAGCAGACACTGGCCGAACAGGGCATCATGGTGGACCCAAGCCTACCCGTGCACCCAACCTTTCTGTATGAATCGCTGTGGTGTTTTGTGGGCTTTGTGCTGCTGGCTTTGTATGAAAAGCACCGCCGTTTCCATGGCGAAGTGATGTTGATGTATGTGATGTGGTATGGCGCGGGGCGCTTTTTCATTGAGGGCCTGCGCACAGACAGCCTGATGGTGGGCCCATTTCGCATCAGCCAGGTGGTGGCGGCGGCCAGCGTGCTGGCCGCGCTGGTTCTGTGGCTTGTGCTGCGCAAAAAGTATGCGGGCGTGCCGCTGATGGTGACATACACCGCTTTGGAGAAAGGCCCGGACGGGCCGGTGGCATACGCGGTGTCCTGGCCGGTGGGCCAGACGCCTACGGCCGGGCAACTGAAAGAGATGCTGAATGCCGAAAAGCAACAGCAGGCAGCACAGCAGGATGACACCGCTGAAGAACCGGCGGAAAGCGGCGTGCCGCAGGCTGAAAAAGAGCCTGCGCACGAAACGCCGGAACAGCCCGAACCCGTGCCGGAGGAAAAGAAAGAAGAGCCGAGGACAGCTGAGCAGGGTGCGGCGCAAAGCCCCGCCGGCCAGCCGGAGAAAGCCCGGGAGGAAGAACCTGAGGCAGGCGAGGAAAAGCCGCAGGAAGAGCCAACGGCGGCCGCTGAACCACAAACGGCAACCGTGCCGCAG
>CAMBHV010000035.1 GCA_945867255.1 uncultured Clostridia bacterium | reverse complement strand
GGCCACCGTGGCTGCGGATATCGCTGCGGGTGCCTACACTTTTAAGGCAAGCGGTTATACTGTTACCTTTGACGGGTTTTCGCGCCTGTATGAAGAGGCCGCCGACGAAAAGGAGAAAAAGGAGACGGCTCTGCCCCCGCTTACCGAAGGAGACGTGCTGAAAGTAAAAAGCGTGGAGGGGGAGCAAAAGTTCACTCAGCCGCCTGCGCGTTATACAGAGGCTTCCCTGATCAAAGCGCTGGAGGAGAACGGCATTGGCCGCCCGTCCACCTATGCACCTATAATCACCACGATCATCGACCGCGACTATGTAGAGCGGCAGCAGAAAAAGCTGGTGCCCACCAAACTTGGCCGCGCCATTGACGAACTGATGGAAGCAGAGTTTCCAAAGATCGTGGACGTGCATTTCTCTGCTCAGATGGAACAAAATCTGGATAAGGTGGAAAGCGGGAAGGCGGATTGGCATAAGACCATTGATGATTTCTACAAGGATTTTTCGGCCACACTGGAAAAGGCCGAAGAGGACATGAAAGACAAAAAGGTCAAGGTGCCAGACGAAGAAACAGACGAAGTGTGTGAACTATGCGGCCGAAAAATGGTGATCAAAACTGGTCGTTATGGAAAGTTTTTGGCGTGCCCGGGCTTTCCTGAGTGCAAAAACACGCGCCGCCTTGTGAAGGACACCGGCGGTGTATGCCCGAAATGCGGCGGCAGGGTTCTTTTGCGCCGTTCCAAAAAAGGCCGTGTTTATTACGGCTGCGAGAAAAATCCAACTTGCGATTTCATGACGTGGAACGAGCCCACGGCGGAAAAATGCCCGCAGTGCGGCGCAAGCCTGTTCAAAAAAGGCGGGCGCAGCGGCCTGCTTGTGTGCGAAAAAGAGGGCTGTGGGTATTCTCGCAGCGCGGCGGAGAAAAAGGAGTAATATGCGCATCAACATCATCGGTGCCGGCCTTGCGGGTTGTGAGGCGGCGTTGTATCTTGCAAAACACGGCATGCCCGTTACTTTATACGAGCAAAAGCCGCACACTTTCAGCCCCGCGCACCATTCAGCCGGCTTTGCGGAACTGGTGTGCTCCAACTCGCTGAAGGCAGAGCGGCTGGATTCTGCAAGTGGCCTTCTGAAGGCCGAAATGGAGCTGTTGGGGTCTTCACTTGTGCCTGCGGCGCGCGCGTGCAGCGTGCCCGCGGGTGGGGCCCTTGCCGTGGACAGAGACAAATTCAGCGCCCGTGTTACACAAATGGTAGAAAACCAGCAGGGCATCACCGTGCACCGCGAAGAAGTTACCGAGCTGCCCACAGCGGGCAGTGATATCACACTGGTGGCCTCTGGCCCGCTGACACAGGGCCCTTTGGCCGATGCGATTGCGGCCGTCACGGGCGGGGCCGAGTTGTCGTTTTATGATGCGGCGGCGCCCATCGTCACGGCGCAAAGCCTGGATATGGAACAGATCTTCGCGGCCTCGCGGTATGGCCGCGGCACAGCGGATTATTTGAACTGTCCGTTCGACAAAGAGGGGTATGAGGCCTTTTATGAAGCACTGGTGACGGCCGAGCGTGCCCCGTTGCATGAATTTGACGGCCAGCTCAGCGTGTACGAGGGTTGCATGCCCATCGAGGTGATGGCACGTCGAGGGGCAGACACCATGCGTTATGGCCCGCTGCGGCCCGTGGGCCTTGTGAACCCGGCCACCGGCCACCGGCCTTGGGCGAATGTGCAGCTGCGTGCTGAGAATGCCGAGGGCACATTGTACAATCTTGTGGGGTTTCAAACAAATTTGAAGTTTGGCGAGCAAAAACGCGTGTTCTCCATGATTCCGGGCCTGCAGCATGCGGAATTTGCGCGTTATGGTGTAATGCATCGAAATACATTTTTGAACAGCCCACGTGTGCTTACGGCGCAGCTGTGCCTGAAAGAAAGGCCGGATCTGTTTTTTGCCGGGCAGATCACCGGCTTTGAGGGGTATATGGAAAGCGCGGCCTGCGGGTTGCTGGCGGCCCGGGCCATTGCGGCGCGTGTGGAAGGAAAACCAGCACCGGTATATCCGCGTGAAACCATGTGCGGTGCGCTGCTGAATTATATCACTTCGCCCTCGAAAGATTTCCAGCCCATGGGTGCGAACATGGGCATCCTGCCGCCGCTGGAAACGCGCGTGCGAGATAAGCGCCAGCGTTATCTTATGGTGGCACAGCGCGCGGTTCAGGCCATGCAGGCGGCACTGGCACAGATGTGATAGAACGGATGGCGCGGCACGTGCCGCACCGTGATGCCCCGTTGGGGCGCAACAGCAAGGAGGAACCATACCATGAACATCATCATCGACGCAATGGGCGGTGACAATGCCCCCGTAGAGATTTTGCGCGGCGCAGCAAATGCCGTGCGCGAATACGGTATCGAAGTGACAGCTGTGGGCGATGCACAGGCCATTGATGCGGCTGTTAAGCAGGAAAACATCCCCATGCAGGGCATCACTGTGGTGCATGCGCCGCAGGTCATCTCCATGCATGATGAGCCGACGGCGGCCATCCGGCATAAAAAAGATTCTTCCATGGTGGTAGGCCTGCGCCTTCTGGCCCAGGGCGAGGGCGATGCGTTCGTATCTGCCGGTTCCACGGGGGCACTTTTGGCAGGCGCTACGCTGATCGTCAAGCGGCTGAAGGGCGTGAAGCGCCCGGCCATCGGCGTTGTAGTGCCCGGCGGTAACCGTCCATATCTTCTTTTGGATGCCGGGGCGAATGTAGAATGCCGCCCTGAGATGTTGAACGCTTTTGCTGTGATGGGAAGCGCTTATGCACAAAACGTGCTGGGCCGCACAAACCCCACCGTGGGCCTTGTGAATAACGGTGCGGAAGATACAAAGGGAACTCCCACTTATGTGCAGGCACACCGCCTGCTACGCGAAAATGCTGCAATAAACTTTACCGGCAACATAGAGCCCCGCGATGTGCCAACCGGAGATGTGGACGTGGTGGTGTGCGACGGCTTTACGGGCAATGTGATTTTAAAGCTTACCGAAGGCCTTGCCAAAACACTGGTGGGCCAGTTGAAGGGTGTATTTTTAGAGAATATCGCAACCAAACTTGCCTTTTTGCTGGTGAAGGATGGCATGCGGGATTTCAAAAAGAAAATGGACGCAGACGAGCACGGCGGTGCATTGATGCTGGGCGTTGCAAAGCCTGTGATCAAGGCGCACGGGTCTTCAAATGCGCGTGCGTTCCAAAACGCCATCCGTCAGGCCAAGCTGTGTGTGGAAAGCGGTGTGGTGGAAGATATGCGCGTAAAGCTTGGCGCGCTGAGTGAGGCAGAGGAGGAGAAGGCCTGATGGAATATGAAGCGCTGGAGCGCACGTTAGGGCATACATTTCATGACCGCACGCTTTTGGAGACCGCCCTTACGCATACCTCGTTTGCAAACGAGGCACGCCATGGCACAAAGCATAACGAACGTCTGGAATTTCTGGGCGATTCGGTGCTTAGCATTGTAGTGGCAGAATACCTGTTTACCCATTCCAGCCTGCCAGAAGGCGACTTGACGCGTATGCGCGCCAGTCTGGTATGCGAAGCCGCGCTGTTCGGCTTTGCACAGAAAATTGGCCTTGGTCAGTGGCTGCGGCTTGGCCATGGCGAGGAACTTGGCGGTGGGCGCACACGGCCCAGTGTAGTGTCTGATGCGTTTGAGGCTGTGATCGCGGCATTGTATCTGGACGGTGGCATTGAGGCTGCGCGTGCGTTTATCCTGCCCTTTGTCACTTCTGCCCTTACAAAGCAAAGCGCAGAGGAAGACTATAAAACAAAGCTGCAGGAGATCGTGCAGCAAAATCCGTCCGAGCGCCTGCGCTACGTGGTAGCTGGCCAATCCGGCCCGGATCATGATAAGCATTTCTCGGTGGAAGTATACTTGAATTCAAACTGTATTGGCCGCGGAGAAGGGCACTCAAAAAAGCAGGCCGAACAGGCTGCCGCAAAAGAGGCACTGGCGCTGATGGGGTATTGAGCGCATCGCGCCGGCACAGCAATCATTTGGAAAGGAAATTTCCCCTATGGTTTTAAAAGCGCTTGAAATACAGGGGTTCAAATCGTTCCCGGATAAAACGCGCATCACCATTGAGCGTGGTATCACGGGCGTAGTGGGGCCGAACGGTTCGGGAAAATCCAATATTTCCGACGCCATCCGCTGGGTGCTGGGCGAAACCAGCGCCAAACAGCTGCGCGGCGGTGGAAAAATGGAAAACGTTATTTTTTCCGGTTCGGCTCAGCGCGGGCCTATGGGGTTCGCTTCGGTGAGCCTTGTGATCGATAACTCTGACCGCGGCGTGGATATCGACGCAGATGAGGTAATAGTGGGCCGCAAGTATTACCGTTCGGGCGAAAGTGAATACACAGTCAACGGGCAGAATGTCCGCTTAAAGGATATTTACGAGATGTTTTTGGATACGGGCCTTGGCCGCGACGGGTATTCCGTGATTGGCCAGGGGCGTATTGCGGAGATCGTAGGTGCCAAAAGCGCCGAGCGGCGTGAGATTTTTGAAGAGGCCAGCGGTATTGCAAAATATCGATACCGCAAAAACGAGGCCGAGCGCCGCCTTGCTTCTGCTGAGGACAACCTTGTGCGCCTGCGGGATATTCTGGCCGAACTGGAGAGCCGCGTGGGTCCGCTGGAAAAAGAAAGCGAAAAGGCAAAAAAATATCTGGAGCTTGCCCAAAAGCGTAAAAGTTTGGAAGTGACTTTGTGGACAGACACCGTGCACCGTGCCAAACAAGCTGTGCGCGAGGCGCAGCGCAAGATTGAGATCGCCAGTGCAGATTATGAGAACGTTACACGGCGCATCAACGAGGCAGAGGCTTCCACAGCGGACATCAGGGCAGAGATTGAGGCACTGATTGCCCGCATCGATGAAAAAAACGCCGAGATCCGTACTATGGAACAGACGGCCGCCGGAGCGGACGCACGCATTGCCGTGCTGGAGAATGATATCCAGCATAACGAGGCTACGGCCCAAAGTTTGAGGGAAGAGCTGCGTGCGGGCAGCGAAGGCGCCAGGTTGCTGCAGGAGGAGCGCGCTGCCCACCAGGCCAAGTGCGACGCACTGCGCGCGGAAATAGAGGCTGCGGCCGGGCACATTTGCCAGCTTGAGGCATCTCTCTCTGAATTGACAAGCAAAACTGCGGCATCCGGTGAAAAACGTGGCCAGCTGGAACAGCAACTGGCACAGCTGGCAGCCCAGGCCACCGATCAGAAGGTGAGCGCTGCAGCCGCACAGGCCGCAGCGGAATCTGCTGCGGCACGCATTGTTTCCATGCAGCAAGAGCAAAACGATGCGCAGGCCGCTCTTTCTCAGCTGGAGCAGCAGAAAAGAGAGACCGACGCCTTCCTTGCCGACGCACAGGCGGCTGTCACCCGGCTGGAAAACATCAAGGCAGGCCTTTCGCTGAAGCTGGAAAGCCGCCGTAATGTGCTTGCCGATGCACAGGCGGCGCAGCAGGAATGCGCGCGCGCCGAAGAGGCCGCACGGGGGCGTGTGGCACTTTTGCGTGAGCTGGAACACAGCATGGATGGCTTTCAAAGCAGCGTAAAAAGTGTAATGAAGGCTGCCGAGGCGCGCCGCCTGCGTGGCATTACAGGGCCGGTATCTACCATCCTTACCGTACAGCATGGCTATGAGACAGCCATCGAAACGGCACTTGGCTTTGCCCTGCAGAACATTGTGGTGGAAAATGAAACGGCAGCCAAGGCCGCCATGGCGTTTTTGAAGGAGACAAAAGGCGGGCGTGCCACGTTCCTCCCGTTGGATACGGTGCGTCCGGCAAGTTTTGACGCCGCGCATTTACCGGCGGATGCCGTGTGTGCGGCAAATCTTGTACAGGCAGATCAGAAATATGCCAACATTGTCTCCAACCTTCTGGGACGCATTGTAGTGGTGGACGATATCAACACCGCTTCACGTGTGGCACGTACATTGGGTTACCGCAACCGTGTGGTCACGCGGGACGGGCAGGTTATCAATGCGGGCGGTTCCTTTACGGGAGGCAGCGTTTCACGTTCAGCCGGGCTGTTCAGCCGTAAACAGGAACTGGAGGAGCTGCGCCAGAAGCTGGCGGGCCTGGAAGAGAAACGGGCACAGGCCGCCCTCCGCACGCAGGCTGCCAGCGCCGAAGTGACGCAACTGGAAGCACAGTTCACGGCTACAGAGAGCGAACTTGTCACTGCAGGCGGCGATAAGATTCGCGGGGAAGTGGAAACAAAACGTGTGGACGCGGCCCTGGCCACTCAGCGTGCAGAGCTGGACGCACTGGCGCACAGTATGGAAGAACTGGAACGCACATGTGCCGCACAAAAGCAGGCGGAAGCCGAGGCGAACGCGGCCATGCAGCGCACGCAGGAGCAGGCACGTCTTCTGGAGGCAGAATTGGCCGCCGTGTCTGGCACGGACGAGGATTTTCTTGCTGCACGTACAAAATTGGCGGAAGAGCTAAGCGAACAAAAGTTGCACAAGCTTGGCCTTGAAAAAGATGTGGAAGCCCATATGGCCTCGTTGAAGGCCCTGGAAGGGCGCACAGGCGAAAAGGACGAGCGCGCGCGCCAAATCGAAGCTTCGCTGGCCGCGCTGGATGGGCAGAACGAACAGCATCGCGCAGCCATTTTGCAGGTGCGCGTGCAAACGCAGCAAAGCCGGCAAGCCATTGCAGCCTGCGAGCAGGAGATTCAGGCTCTTGCGGCGCAGCGCCTGGAAAAAGAGGGCGCTACGTCCCAGAATACGGCCCTTGTGCGCAGGTTGACGGACGAGCGCGAAGCCCTGGGCCGCGAGGCCGCCCGCCTTGCCGAACAGAAAGAACAGAAAGATGCCGAATACGACTCCACGGTGGCAAAGCTTTGGGAAGAATATGAATTGGTGCTTTCCGACGCGGAGGCGCTGTGCGTGCCGTTTGAAAATGTGACGCAGCTGCGGCGTGACGTGGGCGAGGTGCGCGCCAAAATTCGTGCGTTGGGCAATGTGAATGTGGGTGCCATCGATGAATATGCCGAGGTGCGTGCGCGCTACGACTATATGCGTGCACAGGTGGCAGACGTGGAACAAAGCAAAGCACAGCTGGAAAAGATGATTGCTTCGCTTGCATCCGAAATGCGCAGCATGTTTGCACAGAGCTTTGAAGCCATCAACCGAAATTTCGGACGCATTTTTGCGGAACTGTTCGGCGGCGGCAGCGCCAGCCTGAAGCTGGAAGATGAGGCTGATGTGCTGGAGAGCGGCATTGAGATCGAGGTGGCGCCTCCCGGAAAGATCATCAAAAACCTTTCGGCGCTTTCGGGCGGTGAGCAGGCGCTGGTGGCTATCAGCATCTATTTTGCCATCTTTGCTGTGAACCCTGCACCGTTCTGTGTGCTGGATGAGATCGAAGCCGCATTGGATGATGTGAACGTCACGCGGTTTGCACAGTATTTGCGGCGCATCTGCGATTCCACGCAGTTCATCGTCATCACGCATCGCCGCGGTACTATGGAAGAAGCCGATGTGTTGTACGGTGTTACCATGCAGGAAGATGGGGTTTCCAAACTGTTGCGTTTGGATGTGAACCATGTGGATGCAAGCCTTGTGAACTGAATATACCAAAAAGGAGAACGCTATGGGCTTTTTTGAAAAACTGGGCCAGGGCCTGAAAAAAACAAGAGATTCCATTTTTGGCACCATTGCGGATATGGTGTCTGCCGGCGAGATCACGGACGAACTTTATGACGAGTTGGAAGAACAGTTGATTCTGGCGGATACAGGCGCAGGTGTAGCCGTTTCCCTTGTGGAAGAACTCCGCGCGCGTGTGCGCAGCCAGAGGCTGAAAACAGGCACCGAGGCGCTGGACGCGCTGAAAGATATCATCAAGCAGCACATGCAGGCGGAAAATGAGATGGACCTCTCCGGCCACCCCGCCGTTTTGCTAATCATCGGGGTGAACGGTGTAGGCAAAACCACATCCATTGCCAAACTGGCCCATTATTATAGAGAAGAGGGCAAAACCGTGCTGTTGGCGGCGGGCGATACATTCCGTGCGGCCGCAGCCGAGCAGCTTGGTGTGTGGGCCCAGCGCGCGGGTGTGCCCATGGTACGGCACCAGGAAGGGGCGGACCCCGCTGCCGTAGTGTTCGATGCGGTGCAGTCTGCCGCGGCCAAGGGGACGGATCTTGTGATCTGCGATACAGCCGGCCGCCTGCATAATAAAAAGAACCTGATGGCGGAACTTTCCAAAATCAGCCGTGCAGTGGGCAAAGCGTGCCCGCAGGCCAGTGTGGAGACGTTGCTTGTGCTGGATGCCATCACCGGGCAGAATGCCATCAGCCAGGCGCAGGAATTCATTGATGCAGCCGGGGCAACAGGCGTAGTGCTTACCAAACTGGACGGTACTGCCAAGGGCGGTGCTGCTATCAGTGTTAAGGAGAAGCTCGGCCTGCCTGTGCGCTTTGTGGGCGTGGGCGAAGGAATGGATGACCTGATGCCCTTTGATGCAGATGCTTTTGTGGATGCACTGTTCCTTCACGAGAATTAACGCGGTTTCGCAACGAAATTTTCACATTTGAGGTGTAATATGGAATTTGTTGCCGCTACAAATAATGCACACAAGCTGGCGGAAATGCGCCGCATCCTGGTGAGAATGGGCCATACGGTGCTGTCTCAGCGCGAGGCGGGCGTTTCTCTGGATCCAGATGAGAATGGCACTACTTTTGAAGAAAATGCAGCCATTAAGGCACAGGCCATTTGTGAAGCATGCCGCAAGCCTACCATTGCGGATGATTCCGGCTTGTGCGTGGATGCGCTGGATGGTGCGCCGGGTGTGTACTCGGCACGCTATGCCGGCGTGCATGGGGACGACGATGCCAACAACCGAAAATTGCTGGCTGCTATGGAAGAGGTGCCGGCACAGCAGCGAGGTGCCCATTTCACAAGTGCAGTGTGCGTGTGGTTGCCGGGCGGCCGCCACGCGGTGTATGTGGGCCAGTGCCCCGGAAGCATCGGTTTTGAAGAAAAGGGCACGAACGGATTCGGATACGACCCGTTGTTTATCCCGGATGAAGTAGGCGTGCCGGGCTGTAGTGCGCAATGCAAAGAAAATGTTGCACGGCGCACGTATGCCCAGCTTTCGGCCGACGAAAAGGATGCCATCAGTCATCGTGGCCGTGCCCTGGCCCTGATGGAACGCCAATTGCCGCAATTTCTTACAGACGAAAGTGTTCTGGCGGCTGTGTGCGGCCCCGCTACACCGAAGCAAACCAACACACAGACAGGCTGAAAGCCGGAAAAGGAGTTATTTATGCTG
>CAMBHV010000034.1 GCA_945867255.1 uncultured Clostridia bacterium | reverse complement strand
AGACGAGTACGCAGAGTAGAGGCCTGCGCGTAAAGTGCCGCCCTGACGGGGAGTTGCAGGGCGGACGAAAAGCACCCGGCTTGCGGTGCAGGCTTCGCATCCCGCTGCTGCATAAATAAGAATGCAGGGCGCTTTGGCGTCTTTCGTGGCCTTCTTTTTGTGCGGCAACACGCGCAAAAAGGAGGTTTTTATATGCAAAAATTTTCAGTTTCACTCTTCGCACGCCTGCAGGCCGCTGCGCACGAGATCCACAGGATCTCCAGCCTGACAGGTTCTGCCATGTTGGCTGCACTGACCGTGGTAATGGACCGGTTATGCACCTGGCAGGTCAGCCAGCAGCTTGAGATTGGATTTTCCTTTCTCGCAGTGGCCGCATCCGCCTATCTGTACGGCCCATGGCTGGCGGGTATGGCAGGCGTTGTCGTCGATTTGATCAGCTATTTTCTTCGTCCCAACGGAGATTTCTTTTTCGGCTTCATTCTCAACCAGTTTCTGCTGGGGTTTATTTATGGATGCTGGTTTTACAAGAAAAAAGTCACGCTGTTGCGCACATTCTGTGCTTGCTTGACAGTGGTGCTGGTGCTGAACCTTTGCCTGACTCCGCTTTGGTTGCATATCATGTACGGAAACACCGCACTGCTTTCTGCCGCGCGCCTTATAAAAAACCTGATCAAGCTTCCCATTGACACCGGGCTTCTGTTCCTGTTCCTAAAGGTTGTAGAAACGCGCCTTGCGCCGCAGCTGCGGCGCTGAACCATTCAGCCGGAAAGCCGGGTTTTCCGCCTGTTTTGCCCCTTTAAATGCCAAAGCCTTCGGCTTTGGCGTTTTTTTACACCACATATTTCTCTACAGCATGCCATGGGACAAAAGAGGCATGCAGAATGCTTACAAACGGAAATGTTATCATCCGTCCGGCATAGCCCGGGCACCCTTTTCATTGATAGGAACAGCAGTGGAGCAGCCCGTATCCAGATTTATTTTGCCGCCCTTCGGGTAGAAGGCCTCCAATCTCTCACTGCTCATGGCAAATAGCGAGTCCAGAGCCAAACAAAAACTATACAAGTCGTCCGTATACACACAAACCGTCGGTGCGGCAGGGCATACCGCATGGGATAAGCTGGTTGTGGCCTGCAACGCAAATATATGGCAAGCCCCGCCTGCACAAATGCTCAGGCGGGGCTCTTTTTCATGTTAGCCGGATCAATCACTGCGACAGCAATATTTTTTTACAGGCAGCAAGGTTCTTTTTATCTTCTTTCGGCAATTCCGGAAATTCCGGCCCACAAGCCTCCAAGGTGTTCAATACCACTTCGCTCACAAGATATCGGGTATACCACTTTCTGTCTGCCGGAAGCACATACCAGGGGCTGTGTGGCGTGGCAGTGGCATTGATGGCCCGCTCATACAGTTTCTGATATTCGTCCCAATATTCCCGTTCTTTCAAATCGCTTGCGGAAAACTTCCAGTTTTTCGCCTTATCATCGATACGTTCAAGAAACCGCTTTTTCTGTTCGTCCTTGGAGACATTTAAAAATATTTTCACGACACGATAACTATTGTCATACAAATATTCTTCAAAATTACGAATCTGCGCATATCTTTTTTCGAAAAAATCACCGTCTTCCAGGCAGCGCTTGGCAATTTGATACGTATGTTGCAGCTCGTGCACCTGCACCACAAGTACATCTTCGTAATGGGAACGGTTAAAAATGGCTATTTTGCCCCGCTCGGGCAAAGCGCGTACCGCACGCCACAGATAATCGTGTGCAAGCTCTTCTTTGGATGGCTGCTTAAAGCTTACCACATCCACCCCCTGCGGATTCAGGCTGGCCATGGCGTGTTTGATGGTGCTGTCCTTCCCGGCGGCGTCCATGGCCTGCAGCACAAACACAATGCCTTCTCTGCCATCTGCATACAGCTTTTCCTGCCATTGTGCAATTTTTGCCAGATTTTCTCGCGTTTTTGCCAAGATAGCAGGCTTATCCGCCTTTTTCACCCCGTCCGCTTTTCCATCAGTAGACATTTCTTTCAACCCGTAAATTCATATTGAGAAGCTGTCATAACGCCACCCTCCTTTTTGTTGTATTCAGTATAACACACCCAAAGCTGAAAAAACACAAAAGCACGCTTTTCAGCGTGCTTTTGCATGCGTTCAAATTGCAGTATATCGCCAGATGCATTTAATTTTTTCTATTCTCATGTCACAGGGGCCGCTCTACATGGGCCTGTACCGTACCTTCTTCTCCATACAAAGGCGCCGGTTTCGCAGGAGCCTGCGACTGCAAGCGCTCTTTTGCCACACTGAGCATCAAACGAATACGGTTTTCCTGGTTCACTCGCGTGGCGCTGGGATCATAGTCGATAGGGGTAATATTAGCCGAAGGATACAACGCGCGGATTTTGTTGATCATTCCCTTACCGCTGATATGATTCGGCAGGCAACCAAATGGCTGCGTGCACACGATATTTTCAAACCCTGCATGTACCAACTCTACCATCTCGGCCGTCAGAAGCCAGCCTTCTCCCATTTTTACACCATAGCTGATAATGCCCTGCGCCATCTGTTTCATTTTGGCAAACGGCATAGGAGCGTGGAACTGCGGATACTTTGCAATGGCTGCCAGCATCATATCTTCCCGCGTGTCCAGAAATTCCTGAATCACACCTGCAGCGCGCGCAGTCCAGGTATCGCCTCCATACAGTTTTGAAGTTTCGCGCATATTTTCTACACAGTACTGCACAAAGCCCATCAGGCCGGGTACATTTACCTCACAGCCTTCTGAGGCCAGAAACGCCTCCAGCCCGTTGTTGCCAAGTGCGGAATATTTTACATAAATCTCACCTACAACGCCCACTTTTACACGCGGGCAGTAATGCACAGGTACCGCGGCGAAATCAGCGGCAATGGCGGCAAAATTATGGCGCATATCCCGCTTTGTAATACCACGCTTATCATCATATTGCGCCGCCAGGATACGCAGCCAGCGTGCCACCACAGCATCTGCCGCTCCCGGCTTTTCCTCATATGGACGCACCTGATTTGCAAGGCACATCAATTCGTCGCCGTAAAATACAGCCGATATCACCTTGCGTAAAAGCGGCACAGTCAGAGAAAAACCACTGTCTTTCTCAAGGCCGGAAAAATTCAGGCTGGCTACTGGAATGTTGCCGAACCCCGCTTTAACAAGAGCCTTGCGCAACAGATGAATATAATTGGACGCGCGGCATCCACCGCCCGTCTGTGTAATGATCAGCGCTGTGTGCTGTAAGTCGTACTTACCACTTTTCAGTGCGCAAATAAACTGTCCAATTACCAGAAGTGCCGGATAACAGGTATCATTGTGAACATACTTCAGCCCCTCCTGCGCAATTTCAGGGCCTGTTGTGGTGAGCACCTCGGCCTGATAGCCTTCATCCACAAGCGCTTCCCGCAAAAGTGTCCAGTGGATGGGCAACATGTTGGGGATCAAAAGCTTGTGGGTATGCTTCATCTCTTTTGTGAACTTCGGGTAAGCCGGAAGCTGTTGTTCCATAAAAAGGGGTACCTCCTTGGGAGCATGCTTTACTGTTCCAGTGCGGCAAACAGGCTGCGAAGGCGGATGTTCACGGTGCCGAGATTGGTGATCTCGTCTATTTTGATCTGTGTATACAATTTCCCTTCGCGCTGCAGAATCTCGCGTGTTTCGTCCGTAGTGATGGCGTCCACCCCACAGCCAAAACTTACCAGCTGTACAAGGTCCATATCCGGCTTATCCGCAATGTATCGGGCCGCCGCATACAGACGAGCGTGATACGTCCACTGGTTCAACACGCGGGTCTCAAACTTCTGTACAAGATGCGAGATGCTGTCCTCTGTTACCACCGCGGCACCATGTGAACAAATCAACTTATCGATACCATGGTTGATTTCCGGGTCCACATGATACGGACGGCCCGCCAGCACGATGATGTGCCGGCCCGCTTTGCGTGCCTCGGCAATGATCTCTGCACCGCGTTTTCTCACCGCGGCCATATGTGCAACATATTCTTCATAGGCGGCAGCAGCGGCTTCGGCCACCTGCGCCTGCGTAATATCAGGCCAATACTTTTGCAACACGGCGGCCATTTTCTTTGGAAATGCCTTGCGGTTATGCGGGCCTACAAAGTCGTAAATAAATATTTTTTCTGCAAGCTCCGGGCAATTGGCCGCCAGCACCTCAGGATAATACGCCACCACCGGGCAGTTGTAATGGTTATCTCCCAGCCCTTCATCAAAGTTATAACTCATGCAGGGATAGAAAATGGCATCCACATCCTGCATAGCAGCCAATTCCTGAATATGCCCATGGGCCAGCTTGGCAGGATAACATACTGTGTCGGAGGGAATGGTTGCCTGGCCAGCCAGATAAGTATCACGCGTGGAAAATGAACTGTGGCGCACGCGGAACCCCAGATGCGTAAACAATGTGTGCCAGAAAGGAAACAATTCATAAAAACTTAAGCACATAGGCATTCCCACTGTGCCGCGCGTTCCCGTGCCTTCCTCATATTTAGCCAGCAAAGAAAGCTTGTACGCATACAAGTTCAGCGGGTCATCGCCCGTGCGATGTGTCACGGGCCTGTCACAGCGGTTACCGGAAATAAATTTTCTCCCACCCGGGAACGTGCTGACCGTCAGCTGGCAATGGTTACCACATAATCCGCATTTCACATTTTTGGCCTGCTGCGTAAATGTTTCCAGCGCCTGTGCAGAAAGCAGAGCACTTTGTTCTCTTGCGTGGGCACGGCCATACAAAGCCGCACCAAACGCACCCATCAGGCCGGCGATAGAAGGCCGAATGACATTCACGCCCATTTCCTGTTCAAACGCACGCAGCACAGCCTCGTTATAGAATGTACCACCCTGCACCACGATCTTGCGCCCCAGTTCTTCCGGGCTGCCCGCGCGAATCACCTTGTACAGTGCATTTTTCACCACGCTGATAGAAAGGCCGGCCGAGATATTCTCAATAGAGGCCCCATCTTTTTGCGCCTGTTTCACACTGGAATTCATAAACACCGTACAACGGCTGCCAAGGTCCACCGGTTTGTCGGCAAATAGACCAAGCTTTGCAAATTCAGGCACAGAATAGCCCAGCGCCTCGGCAAATGTTTGCAAAAAGCTGCCGCACCCAGAGGAACACGCCTCATTCAGGAAAATATCGCTAATGGCGCCGTTTTCCGCCTTAAAGCACTTCATATCTTGCCCGCCGATATCGATCACAAAATCCACATCCGGCAAAAAATGGCGCGCCGCAGTAAAGTGGGCCACCGTCTCCACAACACCAAAATCCGCTCCGAAGGCAGTTTTCACCAATTCTTCTCCATAACCCGTTGCCGTAGCGCTGGCCACACGTGCCCCGGGGCAACTGGCATAAATCTCCTTCAAAAAGCGATGGATGATAGGTACCGGGTTGCCGGAATTCGGCTCATAGCTGGTATATACGATATTGGCCTTTTCGTCGATAGCAACAGCCTTTACCGTGGTGCTGCCCGCGTCAATGCCAATATGGATGTCGCCGCAATCCGGCGTATATTCGCGAAACGGCACACTTGCCAGCGCATGACGTGCGCGAAAGTCTTCATATTCACGTTGACTTTTAAATAGAGGCGCATGGAACGCATAGCTGGCCGTTGCAGAATAATCCTGAAGGCGCGCTGTAATATCGGGCAGCGTTACCTGGCCCTGCGCATACAGCGCAGCGCCAAGAGCTACATAATACAGGCTGTTTTCCGGGCAAACACCATTTGCACCCAACGCCTTGTCAAAACTGCTGCGCAGCTCAGACAAAAAGGTAAGCGGGCCACCCAGATACAACACATTGCCCCGAATGGGTCTTCCCTGCGCAAGGCCGGCAATGGTCTGGTTCACCACAGCGCCAAAGATGCTGAGCGCAACATCGTTTTTACTTGCGCCCTGATTCAGCAAGGGCTGTACATCACTTTTGGCAAACACGCCACAGCGGCTGGCAATGGTATACGTTTTCTGCGCCGTTTTCGCCGCCTCGTTCATTTCATCCGGCGTCATATGCAGCAATGTGGCCATCTGGTCAATAAAAGCGCCTGTGCCGCCCGCGCATGAACCATTCATGCGCACCTCCGTGCCGCCGGTCAGGAACAAGATTTTCGCATCTTCGCCGCCCAGCTCAATCACAACATCCGTACCCGGCATATATCGGTTGGCCGCAATACGGGTGGCATATACCTCCTGCACAAAGGGGATGCCACAACTTTCGGCGAACCCCATTCCCGCCGAGCCGGACAAGGCAAGACATACCGCCTGTTTCTTTGCATACTGTTCTTCCACATGTGCCAATACTTCAGCAGCTTTTTCCACAATGTGGGAATAGTGGCGCTCGTAGGTTTTGTACAGCAGGTTCTGCTGCTCGTCCAGCACCACACACTTGATGGTGGTGCTTCCAATGTCAAGACCGATATGATACAAAAGAGATCCTCGCTCCTTCAAAAATGAGAAGGCCCGCCGGCAACGCAAAACAGCACACAGGGCACTTCGCCACAATGCGTATTTTTCTCTGGCGGCAAAGCCTGTCGTGAAAACGCATATATACGAATAGTGTAATGCTTTTCGCAAAAAAAATCAACGTTTTTGCCCGTAGGCCATGATGGGAAATGTCGGCAAATGCTGCATATCCCCAGCCCGTATATCCAAGGCAAAAAGGGGCATCACCATGTGAAACCGTCTCCTGATCCGGCCCGTCTGGCATGGTTTGATTCCTGCTATTATGACTGCGGTTCGCCATCGGCAACATTCTAACTGAAATGAGTAACCATGCCAATACATTAAGCGAAAGCCGTCTATTTTGTTTGCTTAATGGAAAATACTATTTCCCAATTATTTCACTCAAAACAAACGACAGATACGCTCGCTTGCGCAACAAAACGGCCGCCGGCATATGCCGGCGGCCATTATTTTCATTTTATCCGAGCCATGCCTGAAACTTCGGCACATACCCCATCACAAAAATGATCAAAATCAGTGCCGGCAAACCATAGGTAAGATATCCACGCGCCCATTTCGGAAATTTCAAGCCCTGGCCCTCATCGGCCTCTGCAATGAAATTCTTCCAGCCCCATCCGCCTTTTGACACGCAGAACAGAAGATACAGCAGCGAGCCCAGCGGAAGCAGGTTATTACTGATGACAAAATCCTCCAGTTCCTGTATATCACCAATGCCCGGCACAGAAAAACCTTTCCACACATTATAGCCCAGCGCACAAGGCAACGAAAGCACCATAACGGCCACCGCATTCACTGCCACAGCTTTTTTGCGCGTCCATTCCCAGTTGTCCATACAGAAACTGATCAGGTTCTCAAACACAGCAATCACCGTGGAAAGTGCTGTAAAGCTCATAAACAGGAAAAACAGGGTGCCCCACACGCGGCTTCCGGGCATCTGCTCAAACACACTGGGAAGTGTAACGAACACCAGTTTCGGGCCTTCGCCCGGGTCCACACCAAAGGCAAAACATGCCGGGAAAATAATCAGGCCCGTCAGCAAGGCCACCGTGGTATCCAGCACGCCGATGTTCACAGCTTCTCCCATCAAACTGCGCTCTTTGCCAATATAAGAACCAAAAATTGCCATGGCGCTGATGCCAAGGCTAAGCGTAAAGAACGCCTGGCCCATGGCTGCGTACACTGCTTCTCCAAAATTAGCCCATTTTTCCGCCGTTGTAGAACCGGTAAACATTTTTCCGAAGTCAGGCACAAGGTAAAACTCAAGCCCGGCAGACGCCCCCGGCAACGTCACGCTGCGCACGCACAACACAACAAGAATCACAAACAGGCAGGCCATCATCATCTTGGTGATGCGTTCTACGCCCTTCTGAAGCCCCAAGCTGCACACAAAAAAGCCCAGAATTACGGCCACCAGCATCCAGCCGATCATCTCACCCGGATTCGCCTGCATGGCACTGAACACCCCAGCCACACCTGTGCTGTCTAACCCGATGAATGTGCCTGTCGCGCTTTTTACTGTATAAGCAAACATCCAGCCACACACCGTGGTGTAGAACATCATCAGAAGATAACAGCCAACAAATCCCCACCATTTGAAATGGCGCCATTTCGTGCCCGGCGCAAGGGTTTCGAAACTTTTTGCGCAACTTTTCTGGCTGGCGCGACCCACGGCAAATTCCATTACCATTACCGGCAGGCCCAAAATGACAAGAAACAGCAGGTACAGCACCACAAATGCCGCCCCACCATATTTACCCGTGATATATGGAAACCTCCACACATTCCCAAGCCCGATGGCGCACCCGGCGCTGATCAGAAGAAAGCCGAGGCGCGAGGCAAATTTTTCACGCTGCTGCATAAAAAAAGATCCCCCTTTTGTTGAAAAACACCGCCCGCAATGCCGCATCCGGGCGCTTTGTGCTTACCGAACCAGAATAGCAAAAAGATGCCACCACGTCAACTAACCACACCTTGATAGGCACCCGTTCGATGGATACAAGCAATTTTCAGCCCCCCATCAGATGCTCCACCAGGATCTTCGTTCCAATGAGCACAAGAATCATTCCGCCGCACAGCTGCGCCCGCGCGCCCAGCAAAAGGCCAAAGCGATGCCCCAGCGCATGGCCCACAAGACAACACACAAATGTCACGCAGCAAATAAAGCCTGCCGCCTGCCATATGTTCACGCTGAGCGCCGCGAAACTCACGCCCACAGCAAGTGCGTCTATGCTGGTGGCCAACGCCTGCATCAACATCATCCGAATCCCGAATGCTTTGTCGGCCGGGCAGCTTATCCCCTCCTGTTTCGCGCGCCTCATCTCACATATCGCTTCCCACAGCATGTTTCCGCCGATAAACCCCAGTAATGCAAACGCCACCCAGTGATCTACTGCGCCAATCCATTTTGAAAACACTCTTCCTGCAAAATATCCTATTACCGGCATCAGGCCCTGAAACACACCAAAGCAAGCGCTTGCTGTTATTGCTTGGCGCCGGGTAAAATTTGCAAAGCACATGCTATTTGTGACAGACACAGCAAATGCATCCATGGAAAGGCCCAAAGCCAACAGGAATAAGGTCCAGATTGTCATACGTTCTCCTCCACTCAGAAATACTGCCCAGCGTGGCAAAATTTCAAAATAAGACCCGCGGGCAGCCAAAGGCCACCCGCGGGTCTTGTCACATCAAGCAAAGCCAGGCGCACTGCGCCAGTATGTTGACTTTGCACGCCGCCTATCACGGCGCGGACTACTCCCCCACGGAAGTCTATGCATCAGTGTAACAAGCATATCACGAGTTAGTCAACAAGAACCAACTAATC
>CAMBHV010000033.1 GCA_945867255.1 uncultured Clostridia bacterium | reverse complement strand
CATAAGAACAGAATAAAATTAGCCGCCAGCCATGCAGCCCCTGTAGCCCCTGTTATAGCCAGAACCACCTTACCGGCCAATGCCGGCACCAGCCAGTGACAAATATAATACACCAAGGCAAATGGATTTCCTCGATTGCCAAATCCACCGTCTTCCCCGTAATAATATACAGGCCACGTGTGATTCACAAGGTCATGCAGCACACCGTTCCGGTTGGCAAAATCTGTATTCTGGTAAAAGTATCCGCCTTGTCCCCCCAAAAAACACCACGCCAATGCAAATGCCAACAGCACGATCCACACCCACGCAGCCGCACGCAGAAATGATGTATTGTCTGCTGTGTGTGGCCGTTTCGGCCAAAGCCGCATCACACCGCCTGCCAGAAGCAGCGTCATCGGCACACCCAGCCAAAGCTTCAGCCATCCCAGAAAAAATATCATCACGGGCACTGCCGCATACAGCACCGCTGCAAAACGCAATCTTTCATAGCAAAGCGTTATCCCTTTTTCCTTACACCCCGGCATCCAAATTTCCTCCCAGGCAAGATATCCTTTCGCGCCCTATGCGTCATTTTTATGATGGCACACAGGGGCATATTGCAGTTCTATTATAGCCGTGCCTGAACATACGGGCAAGCGGGTTTATTTTATATATTTATGTGTTCCATTAAAACAAATACGCGGCAAGCATAAAAGCTTGTCGCGTATAATACATCTATTTTTTCTAAAAAGATAAAAAAGCAAACCCACCCTGCCGTCTGCGCCAAACCAAAACCTACCGTTCTGGCAGGTGGGTGCCCTGCCATGAATTTCATGCTCCCTTCTTCCGCAAATGCGGGAGGTCTGCAATTCCTCCACGGACACCGGGCTCCCGATGATTGGTTAGTAGGATTTAACGTAGGCGCAACAATTCGCACAGGGCAGGCATTTGCCAACAATGTATGCAATGCGCTGCAATGTCATCCCAAAGCAACACACTACCAAGACATCCTCACAGTTCGATGTCGTACAATTCTTCCAAGCGGGCAGCAAACACTTCGCTTACCGCAGCCAGTTCGTCATCGTCCTCTACAATGTCCAGAAACTCTTCTCCGTTTTCTTCGACAACGCGCATAATGATAAGCTGCGCGTCCTCTTCCAGCATTTTCTCCGGGTCCTCCACATAGGGCACCACAGCCAGATAGTGTTCCCCGTTATAATCTGCCGCATCGATCACTTCGCACTGGTGTTCTTTTCCCGCCTCGTCTTCGAGGGTGATCAGATCCGGCGTGTAATCCATCTCTTCTTCCGGCATGGCATTCTGCTGATTTGCCATATCTGTGTCTCCTTTTATGTTTCATACACCGTTTAAAACGGCGCTGTGATCTTGTATGTATTGTACCGTACCAGAGCGCTAACGTCAAGCATTTGCACATTCGGACACAAATATGATATGATAAACATATCTATCGAAAGGAGGGCGGTTTGTTTGAAAAAATCGCTATGTGTCGCATTGTGTGCGGCATTGTGCCTTTCGCTGTTCAGCTGCGGCGGCGAAAGCCAGCCGGGCCCTGGCGGCAGCACCACGCGCAGCGCAGTAACTTCCAGCGAACTGCAATTTACACAACCCCAAGAGGGCGCGCCTATCGCTACCATCTCCACTTCCATGGGCGATATCACGGTCGTGCTGTATCCACAGTATGCCCCCATGGCCGTAGAAAATTTTACCGGGCTTGCCAATTCCGGTTACTATAATAACATGCCGGTCTCACGCATTGTTGCAAATTTCTGCGTACAAACCGGCCTTGCTGCAGGCGCATCCGATGAAGGAACAACCGTTTGGGGGCAGGGTGCTTTTCCCAATGAGATCACCGATTCCTTGCATCATTATGCAGGGGCTCTTGCCACTGCCAACGGTGGGGCTGGCGGCACCGGAAACCTGAGCCAGTTCTATTTTGTGGTATGCCCGCAGGACAGTGTCTCCAAAGCGGATGCCTCGGCCCTGAAAGAAGCCGGTGTACGGGAAGAGGTGGCTACTGCTTACCAAAGCGCTGGCGGCGCGCCGTATCTGGATGGGCAGGACACGGTGTTTGGCCAAGTGATTGCCGGAATGGACGTGCTGGACGCCATCAGCGCCGTGGAATGCGCGGAAAACGGCACACCCGTTCAGCCTGTCACGGTAAACAGCATTACCATGGGCACATACAGCGCCGCCTTATATGCACCTTCCAGTTCAGCGGAAGGCAGCGATGGGGACGGCTCTTTAGAAAGCAGCCAAAGTGCACCCAGTTCAGCCGCTTCCTAAGTATAGCGCTATTGCGCGCCTGCACCTTCCGGGGTGTGGCGCGCTTTTCTTTTTGGAGAAAATGTGATATATTGAAACAAGATTTTTACTGCGAAGGAGGATATGGAATGCGCCGGCTTTTAAAATTTTTGATGTCGCGCTCCTTCTTCTTCGCCGTCATGATCCTGCTGCAGATTGCGCTGTTTGTGACATTGATGGTCACTTTCAGCCGCGTGGGCGGCGTGGCCTATCTTTTGATCACCATCGCCGTTGTGGTTGTGATGATGGCCGTTCTGGAAAAAACCAACACCAACCCAGCTTACCGCATCATGTGGCTGCTGATCGCAGTAACGATGCCCATGTCCGGTGCATTGTTTTATCTGTTATGGGGCAGCCATGGCATCAAGCCGAAAAAGGCAGAAGATTTTCTGCGCATTGAACACCGCGCCAATAAGATCATGCAGCAGGACGAAAATGCCCGGCAGGCTTTTTGCCGCGAGTTTCCGGAATACAGGCCCCACATGGAATACCTTGCACGCCATGCGGCGGCGCCACTGTACCATGAAACCAATGTGGAATATTTCCCCTTCGGGCAGGATTTCTTCCCCCGCTTTCTGGAAAAGTTAAAAGCAGCGCGCCACTATATCTTCATGGAGTACTTTATTATCCAGGACGGAGAGATGTGGGGCCGCACCCTGGATATTCTTCGCCAAAAGGTAAAAGAGGGTGTGGACGTCCGTGTTTTGTACGATGGGTTTGGGTGCCTGTTTACCCTGCCCTCCGACTATGCGCAAACATTGCGTGCATACGGCATCCAGTGTTTTGCTGTAAGCCCCATCCGCTTTTCCTGGCATCCCTCTGATTATAAGCTGTTGAACCACCGCGATCATCGCAAAATCACCGTGATAGACGGCGAGGTTGGCTTTACCGGCGGCATGAATTTTGCGGATGAATATATCAACCGCAAAAAGAGATTTGGCGTGTGGAAGGACACCGGCTTTATGCTGGAAGGCCCGGGTGTATTCAGCCTGACGGTAACATTTTTGAAGATGTGGGATTCTGTGGCTGAAACACGCACCCGATATCTGGATTACCTGCCGGAAACGGCATACCCCACGGCGCAGGGCTTTGTGCAGCCCTATTGCGACTCGCCGCTGGACGGCGAAAACGTGGCAGAAAATGCATATTTCAACGTGTTGCGCCATGCGCAGCATTATGTATACCTGATGACGCCCTACCTCATTCTGGATAATGAGATGACTACCGAATTGTGCCTTTCGGCGAAAAGCGGTGTAGATGTGCGCATCATCACGCCCGGTATTCCGGACAAGCCCTATGTGTATTATGTGACACAAAGCTATTACCCGGAACTTTTGCGTGCGGGTGTGCGCATTTATGAATATACACCCGGGTTCGTGCACGCTAAAATGTTTGTTTCGGATGATAAGCTTGCCATCGTGGGCAGTGCCAACACCGATTATCGCAGCCTGTATCTGCACTATGAAAACTGCAGTCAGTTTTTTGGCGGGCACATCGTGGATGATGTAAAAGCAGATTTTGAGGCCACTTTGGCCATGTGCCATGAGGTTACTGCTGAAGATATCCGCCGCGTGCCGTTGTATAAGTGGCTGGCGCAGATGATCCTGCGGCTGTTTGCACCACTGATGTAACAAGTGTGCATCGCGATGCCGCAAAGAGCACAGGGAGGGAACCATATTGAAGCTTGTTGTAATAGACGGCCAGGGTGGCGGCTTTGGCAAAGCCATCATCGAGGCATTGCGCGCAAAAGGATATTCTGGCGAAATCGTGGCGGTTGGCACCAATGCGCTTGCCACATCGGCCATGTTGAAAGCAGGTGCCAATGCCGGCGCCACAGGCGAGAACGCCGCCGTGGTAAACGCAGCGCATGCACAAGTGATTGCCGGGCCACTGGGCCTTGTAATGGCGAACAGCATGCTGGGCGAGTGCACCCCAGCCATGGCGCAGGCTATTGCACAAAGCCCGGCTATGAAAGTGCTGGTACCTGCAGCCAAGTGTAGTGTGCAGGTGGCGGGGCTTGCACCCAAGCCGCTGGGGGAACTGATTGAAGATGCCGCACAAAAGCTGCTTATCCTTTTGGCGGCAAACAAGCCGGCTTCCACCGGAACCATTGCAGAATAAAAACGGCATGCTGCTTTCCGTGCAGCATGCCGTTTTTCCTTTTCCGATCTGATATGCAACGTTTTCTTTACTCGTGTTGCTTGCTGTTTTTGCGAAATGCCAGATAGCTTTCCAAAATCACCGTGGCTGCCACAGAGTCCAGCACCTTTTTCCGCTTCTTGCCATAGGTGCCATTTTCAGAAAGGATATTGGCCGCCGCGATGGTAGTTTGACGCTCGTCCCATAATTCTACAGGAATTGGAATAATGGCACGCAGAGTATCTGCCAATTTTCGGCTTTTCTCTGCACGTGCACCTTCGGTTCCATCCATATTTTTCGGCAAGCCGATCACCACCATACCTACGTCGAACTCGCGCGTAGCGTATACGATCTTCTCGGCCACTTTGGCAAAACTCTTTTCTTCAATGGTTCCCACCGGGCTTGCCAGGAATTCTGTGCGGTCGCACACGGCAAGGCCTGTGCGCGCATCACCGTAATCCACTGCCATGATCTTCATTGTGTGTCTCCCCTTTTCTTCACTGCCCGTATTATACCACAAGGCTTATTGCGGCACAACAACCTGACAAAAGGGTGCTTGTTACAGGTTTCGCGCCGCCTGTGCAGCCCGCGCTTTTTCAAAAGCTTTTTTGCGCACGGTAAAATAGCATACCAGGTGCACCCCCGCTGTCAGCGCCCAGGATACCGGGTAGGAAATATACAAACAAAGCTGTGTGCGTTCCCATTGAAAAATGGTCATAAGCCACACGATCCGCAACAGGCATGCGCCGGTCAATGAAACCAGCATGGGTAACACAGAATAACCCAGCCCTCGGATGGTGCCTGCCAGCACGTCCATCACACCGCACAAAAAATATGTGGTGCTTACTACACTTAAGCGATACAGCCCATAAGTAACCACCTGTGCGTCCGGCGTATAAATGCCAAGCAACTGGTGTCCTAACAGATATGCCCCGTTGCCCAGCACAATGCCAACAGCGCTTACCAGCGCAAGGCATTCCATCAGGGTACGGTCCACCCGTTTGAAATTACACGCCCCTATGTTCTGGCTCACAAAGCTCATGGCTGTCTGATACACCGCGTTCATAGATGTATACACAAACCCCTCAATGTTGCTGGCTGCCGTATTACCGGCCATCACAGCAGAACCAAAGCTGTTGACAGAGGACTGAATCATCACATTGGAAATATTGAAGATCACGCCCTGCAGCCCAGCCGGAAGGCCAATGCGAAGAATGTCCGCAAGCTGCTCTTTATGAATACGAAGTTCCGATATCATCAGGCAACATGCGCCGGTCGTATGCATCAGGCAGTACAAAATCAGCAGTGCGGAGATTGCCTGAGAAATAATGGTAGCCAGCGCAACACCCGCCACCCCCATGGAGAAACGAATGACAAACAGCAGGTTCAGTGCCACGTTTACAACGATAGTCAAAAAATACAATGGGCGCCGTGTATCACCGATTGAGCGGAGAATAGCCGCACCGAAATTATAAAGCAGAACAGCCGGCATACCCACAAAATAGATACGCAGATAGATGGTGGCCTGATCGATCACGTCTGCCGGCGTGCCCATCCATTCCAGCATGGGGCGCGAAAGCGCGATGCCCACAAAAATCATCACAAAGCCGGATACTCCGGCCATCAGGATGGACGTGTGCACCCCTTTGTGTACGGCATCCATATCCCCGGCACCATAACTGCGCGCGATCACCACATTGGCACCAACAGATAAGCCGATAAACAGGTTTACCAAAAGGTTGATCAGCGATGTGGTAGAGCCCACTGCAGCCAGGGCGGTGCTGCCTGTATAACGCCCCACTACAATGATATCTGCCGCATTAAACAGAAGTTGCAACACCCCGGAACACATAAGCGGCAGTGCAAACATCACAATTTTACTCAGCAGCGGCCCGCTGCACATGTCCATCTCATAGGACCTTCTCAATCCGTTTTCCCTCCAATTGTAACGCCTTCCCATACATCCCGGCACCGGGCCGGAACGCACGTTTTTTTATCATAGCACAAAACGGAGAATATGCAATGTATTTTCCGGGATTTTCCTGCTGATACAAAAAGTCAGGGGCTGTGCGGTCGCACAGCCCCTAAATATCTTGTGTTCCATGAGAAAACACAGCCCCGTTCCCGGTGTATAAGCAACGAAAAAGCATATCCTTTGAATCAGGGCAGCAGCGGCGCAACGGCATTCCAATGTTCTAACCACCACAAAAGCTCCCTTTGTACTTTTGTGCGTTTCACAACCTCGCCCTTGCCACAGATGCCCTGTTGTTTGAATGTCTTTCTTGGATGCAAAAAGCCCGGCCGGCCCTGACGGGCCTCCGGGCTTTTGAAACAGGCCAATCGGGCATCTATCCCTTCGAAGGTACGATGCCAATGTTTCTTCGCCTAAAACGGCGCATGATTATTTTCCGGGGTGCCCGTCTCCTGAAAACGCGGCCAATCCGGAATATGCAGCACACTATGACGTTTTGCCCACTGAGCCACGGCGTCATGGTAATGAATGTCCGTTTTTTTCCAGTGTATTTGGCTGGCCACAAAAGAGGTATCGTTCCCGCCGGACGCCATATAGGCGCTGGCGGAAACCGTAAATTCGTCTTCCGGGCTGATGGGTGTGCCATCCGGCAGTGTAAGCGAAAGAACCTTATTCGGAGAAAGCCTTGTATGGTCCACCTTTACATGAAACCCAGATACAAGCAGCCCGGCATTGTTGCCAAACCGCTGTGGCTCGTACACACCTTCCATCAGGTCATACAACTGCTGCCCCGTCATGCGGGCCGTATAGATCAGGTCGTTAAACCCATTAACACGCAGGATGTCATCCATCGTCACCTGCCCCGCATCCAGGCACCCACCCGAACTGGTGGCATTCATATAGGCAATCTGTGTATTCCCGCCGTGCCGCATACAGTCTGCCAGAAAATCGCCCAGTTTGCATTCCTGCGCCAGATGCATGGGCCACGGCTCGCGCAAAGTGGCCAGAGGTTCGGCAAGATATCGTTCAAAAGGCTCCAGCACACGCTGCGCGTAGGCCGCCATGGGCGTACCACATGCGGTTTCGAACGGTGTATGCAGAATTTCGCAACTTTTTTGCGTGATGCACTGGGTCTGCGTATCATACACAAGCTTGATATGGCCCAGGCTGACACCGCCAAAACCCGCCTTGACTACACAAGTTCCGTTCAGGACGGCTGCATAATCACCGGGGATATGCCCTCCGATGCATACATCCACCGGCGGCATGTTCTGCATCAGGTCCCACATTTCACCGCTAATCGTCCCATCCTCTGCGATATAAAACGGCATGTGTGTCAACGCAATGATGATCTGCGCGCCCTGCGCACGCATCTGCGGAATCCACCGATGGGCCGCCTCGGCTGCCGGTGCCATTTGAAACGCTTCAAAAGCCGTTTTTTCCACCATACAGGGAGTGTATTCTGTCGTAAGGCCCAGCACACCAATGCTGACGCCATTGCGCTGCAGTATCACATATGGCTTTGTACCCGCCACAGGCCCACCGCTTTTCAGGCTCACATTGGCGCACAGCACGGGAAAGTGACATGCAGCAACACAGGGGTCCAAAAACTCGGTGCCGTGGTCAAACTCGTGGTTGCCCAACGTCATGGCATCTGGTTTGAGCAGGTTCATTGCCCCCACAACGGGTTGCCCGCCCCACAGGTTTGTGGAAAATTCGTCGCCCGCGCTCAGCAAAAGCGTGCCCTGCGGGTTTTGGGCGCGCTGGCGTGCGACGAACGCATCAAATGCCGCAATGCCGGGGCTGTCCGGCGTTCTGCGCAGCCGACCGGAAAAATCCGCATGGCACAAGATATCCAGTTCCAGTTTCATTTCGTTTTACCCCTTCAGCCCACCGCGTGACACACCGGTAACGATGCTTTTACGGCAGAAGATAAACAGAATGATCATGGGCACCACCACAATGGTAGCCGCAGCCATCAGGCGCTCATATCGAATGCCGCTGGATGTCATGAATGCATACAAACCAAACGGCAGCGTGCGCACTTCTGTACTGTTGGTGACAAGAACGGACCACAAAAAGGAGTTCCAGCAGGTGATCGCATTCAAAAGGCCGATGGTGACCAGCGCAGGCTTTGCTATGGGCACCATGATGCGCCACAGAAATGTCCAGTTCCCCGCACCATCCACACGGGCGGAATAGTACAGGCTATCCGGAACAGACAAGAAGAAATTGCGTAGGATATAGGTGTAGAAAATGCTTGTCATGAAAGGAATGATCAATGCGGCAAGCGTATCCATCAGCCCAAGTTTTACGATGGTGGAATAGTTTGTAATGATCAGCATTTCAAACGGTACCATCATCATGGAAAGCGAAATGGAAAACAAAAGGTCTCTCCCCGGAAATTTCAACCTGGAAAATGCGAAAGCTGCCAGAATGGTGGTGAACATGGTGCTGGCCACACAGGCCACTGTCACCAGAACGGAGTTGATAAAATACGTTCCGAAAGGCGCCTTGGAAAAGGCAAATGCATAGTTTTCCCACACAAGGTGTTCCGGCCAGAAGGTAGGCGGCGTTGTGTTCACCTCGGCTGCTGTTTTCAATGAAGAAATGAGCATCCAGAAGAACGGAAACACCATAACCAGCGCGCCAACGGTCACAAGCGTATATAAAACGATTCGTTTCACTGCTTTCATTTGTCCACCTCAGTAATTTTTCCATTTGCGCTGAATGAACAGCTGCAGCATCGTCAGCACAAGCACAATGGCAAACAGCACGATGGCACTGGCCGCCGCAGGGCCAAGCTGCCATTTTTTATAGAACATATCGTACAGATAATATACCACTGTGTACAGAGAATAGGCAGAACCGGGGTTCCCGTTGAACAGAGGAAACAGTTCCGTAAACACCTTCGAAGCCGTGATGGTGTTCACAATCAATGTCAGCCCAATGGTAGGTGCCAGAAGCGGCACTGTGATGCGCACAAAAATACGCAGCTGCTTCGCACCGTCCACCCGGGCAGCCGTATAATACTGTGGGTCGATATTCTGGTATCCGGACAAAAGCAGGATAATGGTAAAGGGCAGCATGCTCCAGATGCCATAAATCACCAGTGCCGGCAGGTTATACTGCGGGTCATTCAGCCAGTTGATGGCCTCTACCCCGAAGAAAGACAAAA
>CAMBHV010000032.1 GCA_945867255.1 uncultured Clostridia bacterium | reverse complement strand
TTTTACAAAAGAGGAGTTTCAAGCACATTCATGACACAGACACAAAATAACGTTGCGCCTGTGAAGGCCGTACTGTTTGGCCTGGATATGGGCGAATATGACATGGAAAAAAGCATGCAGGAACTGGCTGCTCTGGCACAGGCTACAGGCATGCAGGCCGTGGCTGAGGTTGTCCAACGCCGCAGTGTACCCGAAGCCGCCACATATCTGGGGGAGGGCCGTCTGGCCGAAGGGCGGCTTATTTGCCAGAACCTCGAGGCGCAGTGCGCCATTTTTGACGCAGAGCTTTCCGGCAGCCAAATTCGAAATCTGGAACAATTCCTGGAAGTAGAAGTTCTGGACCGTACCATGCTGATTCTGGAAATTTTTGCAAGCCGCGCCGTAACAAGCGAAGGCAAGTTGCAAACCGAGCTTGCCCTTCTGCGTTACCGTCTGCCAAGGCTTGCCGGCCTGGGCGAAAGCCTTTCGCGCCAGGGTGGCGGTGGAGGCGGTGGGGCCGGTGCGCGCCGTGGCGCGGGCGAATCCAAACTGGAATACGACCGCCGGCATGTGCGCCGGCGCATTGATGCCCTGAGTGAAAAACTGGCTGAAGTAAGCCGCCGTCGTGAGCAGGCACGCCGCAGCCGTCAGAAAAGCGGTGTGCCCGTAATAGCCCTGGTGGGGTACACCAACGTAGGAAAATCCAGCCTTTTGAACCGCCTGTGCGGTGCAGAAGTGCTGGAGGCGGACATGCTGTTCGCCACACTGGACCCAACCGCCCGCCAGCTTACTTTACCAAGCGGTCTTACCTGTGTGGCGGTAGACACGGTAGGGTTCGTGAGCCGTCTGCCGCATCATCTGGTGGAGGCGTTCAAAAGCACGCTGGAAGAAGCAGCCTATGCAGATGTCCTGGTGCGCGTGTGCGACGCATCGGATCCGGAAAGCGCGCGCCAGTTGACCGTAACCGATCAGGTACTGCAAAGCCTTGGCTGCGGCGATATTCCCACCATCACAGTGTATAACAAGTGCGACAAAGCGCCTCACGCACTGCCCCTGATGACGGACAGCGTTCGCACCAGCGCTGCCACAGGCCAAGGCATTGACACCCTGCTGGCCCGGCTGGATGCACTTTTGGCAAACCGCGTGCGCCGCATCTGCGTACTGCTTCCCTATGACAAGCTTGGCCAGGCGCAGCCTATGCGCCAACGCGGCACCGTTCTGACTGAAGAATATCGCCCGGACGGCTTGTTTTTGGATGGCATCGTAAAAGTTTCCGACCTGCATCTGCTTGCCCCCTACCTGTTGGAGGGGCCGGCTTCCAGTGAACCCTGATAAAAAAAGGTGGGGCCCTGTAGGGACCCCGCCTTTTTTCTATCTTTCACGAATCACAACTATTTTTCAGGCAACGTCAAAATTACAGCTCATTTCCATGCTTACAAGCTGCCCGCCAGAAAATGCTGCGCGCACACTATACTCTTTTCCCTCCAGCGTACAAGTCGTGCCATCCTCGCTCGTCTTGCAACCTTCCACATGCTGGGCCAGTACCTCCGGTGTTAATTCGGCCAATGCCACACCATCAAACGTCACGCCATCCAGTAAATGCCCCTGTGCGGTGTCTACAAGAACTTTGGCAATGATGCCGCCCCCAAGAGAAACCGCCTGATCCGTTGTAACCTCGATGTATGCGAGGTTTACATCGTTCTTTGCAAGATATAAATTGCTGTAATAGCTGTCTGCATTCAGCTGTGCCTGCGCGTCCACATTTCCCATGTTGCCCTGCTCATTCAACGCGCGTATGGTATATCCTGCATCCAAAAAAGCGCTTACTGTGGTTTGCCCCACCATCACTTCCACACCGCCGATATTTACGGGGTATGCCTGCCCCTTCGGCGTACACGACGCTAACACCAGACACATTGCTGCACACAACATGCCGGCAGCAAACTTTTTCAGGAATCTGCTCATTTCGGGGTGTCCTCCCTGCTTTTTCAAAATACTTGGATATTATACCACAGCCCGTGCGGGGAATATATTCGAAAAAAAAACAAGAAAACAGAAAAAAAGGCCTCAAAAACGGGAAAAAACGCCGGTATCGGGCCTTATATCATGCAAAAAGGGCCGCCAAAGGCGGCCCTTTTTGCTTAGAGGGGTGGGAAAGTATCAAAAGGTTGGGAATTCTTTTTGACATCTTAAGTTTACACGATTGTGCTTCATTGTCAAACGCAGAAAAGCCTGAAATTCTTTATTTTGTTATTTACTTTCCACATTTTTCATAATATAATTAAGAAAGCCGTCTATTTTGTCATTTCACAATTTGAAAAAGTATCTCCTTCCACACAGCGGCTTAAAAACATTCGTATTTTGTCTTTGACAGAGGAACATTCTATGGACGAACTGGATAAAAAAATCATCCGCTGCCTTTCAGAAAATGCCCGTATGACGGTAAAAGATATTGCACGGCGCGTGTGTCTGACAAGCCCTGCGGTTTCAGAGCGGATTCGCCGCATGGAAAAAAGTGGCGACATTGCTGGCTATACCGTATTGCTGGGCAGGCAGGACGGCCCGGGGGCCATTGAAGCGTTGATCAGTGTTTCGGTAGAACCAAAGGACCGTGATATTTTTCTTCGCATGGTGCAGCAGCAGCCGCGCGTAACACAGTGCTTTCATGTAACAGGCAGCCATAGTTTTCTTGTGAAAACACATTGCGAGGGAATCGCTGCGCTGGAATCTCTGATCACTGCATTTCAACAGCTGGGGCACACCTCCAGTCAGATCATTCTCTCTACGCCTGTGGACAGGCGTACCCCATTGGAATACGAGGAGGCGACGTCATGACATGCACATCCTGTAAGCAGAATTTACCGGACACCGCACGCTTTTGTCCTTATTGCGGCAGCGCTGTGGCCGAGCCGATCTCGGACGCGCAGTGTGCCACAGCCAGCGAAGTAAAAGCACCCCTGTCACCTATGCCAGAGCCCGCTTGCGACGGCGAGCTGGAGCCACAAACGTGCACGGAAGATGAAAACGCCGCGCAGCAAAACAGCAATGAAACCACTCTTTCGCAAACAGATACCCCGCCCATTGAACTGCACGAACCGTGTGCGGCATCCGCGCACGGCATGCGTGTGCGGGAATACTTCCTGTGTCTTGTGTTGTTCTGCATCCCTGTGCTGGGGCTTATCCCCATGGTGGCATGGGCCTTCAGCCCACGCGTGTGTGCGGAAAAACGCCGGCTTGCACAGGCGGCATTATGTCTTGCCGCAGTGATACTGGCAGCTATTTGATTGGCTTTACTTCTGGCTGTCTTTGTGTTGAAGACCGGTGCCGCACCGGTGCGCAGCATGATTTAAAATGTAAAAAGCATTTCTTCGTGCACCGTTGCAGAAAACATCACCGCAAAAACATCATGATAGAATCTTTTTCACATCCCAAAGCAAAAGGCAGAGCTCCGTACGGAGCTCTGCCTTTTTTGTTCACACGCCAAACAAAGATGAATCGCGGCACATGCCTTTGATCCATAGCGCATATTCTCAGAAAAGCGGCGCAAACACACGCAGCACCGCGCTGAATAGTGCCCCCCAGAAACCGGTGTGGCAATCCGCAAGATGCACCTCGCGCGAGGCGGCCAGGGTTTCCTGCATGTCATGTTTCAAATCTAACAATACAGGGCAGTCATAGAGCAATGTACCACACTCAAAATGCAGATACAGGCTGCGGAAATCCATATTGATGGTGCCCACCACACCTACCGCATCGTCAGCAAGGTAATTTTTGGCGTGTACAAACCCAGGGGTATATTCATAAATGCGCACGCCGGCACGCAGCAAAGATGCATAATACGAACGCGTCAGCCGAAACACCGTGGGCTTATCCGGGATGCCCGGAGTTATGATCCGAACATCCACGCCCCGCTTCGCAGCAAGGCACAAGGCCGTCTGCATCTCGTTGGAGATAGCAAGATAAGGCGTGGTGATGTACACATAGTTTGTGGCCTGTGCCAGAATGTCGATATACACATTTTCGGCAACCGGCTCAAAATCCAGCGGCGAATCTCCGAATGGCTGTACAAAACCTTTTGTCATTGGCTGCGCGGAAGGTGCGGAAGCATAGCGCCCGGGGCGGTATGCTTCCAAATCTTCCTGCTGTGGACGCATGGCGTTCCACGTTTCCAGGAACATCATGGTAAGGTTCCACACCGCATCCCCTTTCAGCATCACACCGGTGTCCTTCCAGCGGCCGTGCGGATGGGTAAGGTTGATGTACTCGTCCGACAGGTTGATGCCGCCTGTAAACGCCGTATGGCCGTCCACCACAAGGATCTTACGATGATCACGGTTATTCATCACCAGGCTCACCAGTGGCACAAACGGATTAAAAGCAAGGCATAAAATACCTTTTGCCTCCAGTTCACGCCAATAGCCCCCAGGCAACAACGCCACACTGCCGAGGTCATCATACATCACACGCACCTGCACACCCTGGCGCACCTTTCGCTCTAACACAGCAAGAATCTGCTGCCACATATGAGAATGCTGACGAATGATAAAATATTCCATGAAGATGTAGTGCTGCGCACTTTCCAGTTCCCGCAGCATGGCCGTAAACATTTCCTCACCTGTGGGGTAGTACGTGACACCTGTGTTCTTCCACACCGGATATCCACCGCAGGTTGCCACATAATGTGCCGTGGCCTGCCTGCGCGGCGCAAGTTCATCCATCACGTCACGATTCTGGCCCAGCATGGGCCGTGTTTCGCACATAACACGGGCAAATTTTTCTCTCATACGCTTCGCCGGGCGCTTATTGCCAAACAAAGCGTATAAAAGCCCTCCCAAAAGTGGAACTTCCAGGATAAGGATAATCCATACAATCTTGTAGGCCGGGTTGTCGTCTTTCCGTACGATATACAGAATCATCAGAAGGCTGAATATGCCAAACAGTACACTAACCCAGGGCGCTGCATGCGCCAACCTTGTGAACCATACCAGCAGCCATATTACCTGAAGCAAAATCAGCACCGCTGTAACAGCAATGCGTCCAAATACTTTTTGAGAAAATCGTTTCATCTATGCCCTCTCCCGATCATGCTTCGATTTTCAATGCTTTCCTGTTTCATACGCCGCGCCGTGCGCCAGGCCTTTGTTTACGGCTGTACCCACAGCAAATGCACACACGCCCTTTATCACGTCAGGAATCAGAAAAGGCCATACGCAAAACATCAGGCTTTGTGTGAACGAAATGCCGGTCACTGCCATAAACCACGCCGTACCCAAGCCATAACACAGCGCAAGCCCCAAGGCCATCCCCGCGGCGGTAAGCCACCAATGGTCAAAGCCGCGCGCCATAGCCGTACACCAGGCGATGCAAAGATACCCCAATACATATCCACCCGTTTTGCCAAACAGAACAGCCGGCCCCCCCGCGAAACCGGCAAACACCGGAATCCCGATCAGCCCCAATGCCATATATACCGCCAGAGCACATGCAGCCCACGCTGGGCGCAACAGCATACCAGCCAGAAACGCTCCCATGACAGCCAGATTGAATGGTACAGGGCCAATGGCCAGCTGCACCTGGGACAACACAGCCGTCAAAGCAGCCAGCAGCGCGGCACGCAGCGCCATGTTCAAATTTGTATGTCTCATACCATTTCCCCTCCGATTTCCGGCGTGGATACACGCAAACTTACCTCTCCGAATGAAACTTCACGTTCTCCTTCAGATGTGCGCACCACAAGGTGCCCGTTTGGGCGAATGCAGACTGCTTGGGCCGGTGTTGCGGTCTCACCCTGTATAAGCGTAACATCCTTGCCCGGCACCATATTACAGGCAATATATTCGTCCATAAACGCAGCTTGCGGCAGGTTTTCTGCCAAGGCCAAAAGCTCGTCTGCCACGGCCGCTGCCAAGGCGCAGCGTGGCACCGGCTGGCCGGGAGCATATAAGGCCCCCACAATGTCATCCAGCCCTTCGCCCCAACCTTCGGGTGGACGCACCAAGTCTATTCCTATGCCAGACACCACATAATCCAGGCCGCCTGTTTCCATATCTGTTACAGCCTCTGTCAAAATGCCACAGCACTTTTTCCCCTGCCAGTACAGATCGTTCACCCATTTAATGGTAAGTTCTTTGCCGCACACATCCCTCACCGCGCGGCGCACCGCCACGGCACTGGCGCAGGTAACAAGCGCAGCATCCTGCATGGGCAGGCCTGTTTTTAAAATAACAGAGAGATAGACACCCGCATCCGGCGGCGAGGCAAATACGCGTCCGCGCCTCCCGCGCCCGGATGTCTGCGCACCGGCCACCACCAATGTGCCATGCCCGGCACCCGCAGCTGCCAGCCTTTTGGCGTAAAGATTTGTGGAATCCACACTGGCAAGCACGTATGTCTCGCCTCTGCTTTTTCGAAAAGCTTGCACACCTTCACGGCAAAGCACTTCTCCGCCTGTGCCAGCCATAATATATCCTTTGCCTGCCACACTGCGCACGCCATGCCCATGCTTCTGCAATTCCTTCACGGCTTTCCATACAGCCGCACGAGAAACGCCCAACTTGTCTGCCAGTTCCTGCCCGGACACCGCCCGCCCTTCCGCTGCCAGCAGTGTTTTCAGCACGCTTTCCTTTACCGTCATCCTCTGCCTCCACCACGGCCGGCCCCACACGCCACCGTAATAGTGTGCTGCGTATCCGGCCCTATTCATCCTGCCAAGCATTATACCATGACCGGCCGCAGCATGTAAACTTAATTTATATTTTGGTTTACATCAAACTCTTTCCCATACGCACTCAGGCGGGCCTGCCTACCGCAGACCCGCCTGGCTATCAGTATTTTAAAAGGCCCCCCGGCCTTTCAGCATACCCAAAATAATAAACACAACAATTGCTACAACACACGCGCCGATGAACCAATCGATGTATTTCACAGGTACGTTACGGAAATGTTCATACAGCCTTTCTTTCAGACTGCGGCGGATCACAATGTCCTGCTCCTGCGAAGATGTTTCGTCCGAAGCCACGGGCAACTGCGCCGGGTTCGGTTGCTTTGGTTCAGGTTGATTATGTACATCTCCCATCGTCCACCCGTCTCCCTTCATCTCATTCAAAAACGGCAGGGGCCGCTTGCGCGGCCCCCGCTCATATCATTACGATTATTTCTTGGCCAGATATTTGCGCAGGTCCAACGCAACGGCCACGATGATTACAAAGCCCTGAACAATGAACGTGTACGCAGGGTCCACACCCATAAACTGCAGGCAGATCTTCAGAACTTCGAACACCAGCACGCCAATCAGCACGCCGCCCACTTTACCAACACCACCGTTGGTGGAAACGCCACCAATGGTGCACGCTGCAATGGCTTCCAGCTCATAGCCAAAGCCCGTAGCCGTAGAGGCGCCGCCCGCCTGGGCACCCAGCAAAAAGCCGCCCAGTGCGTATAACGCAGCCGCCAGGATGTAAATGCGAATCAATGTAGCCGGTACATTCACACCAGCCACCTGGGCCGCATTTTCGTTGCCGCCAATTGCATACATATATTTGCCGTGACGGGTCTTGTTGTACAGGAACCAGATATACAGGCCCACCAGCAGCGCAAACAGCGCAAGATACGGAAGTTTGAAATCGCCAATTTTAAACAGCGCGCCGTTGGCAACAGCCGTGTAACTGTCTTTAAAACCGCCCATGGGCTGGTTTTTGGTCACAACACTGCACAGGCCGTATACGATAGTCTGCATGCCCAATGTGGCAATGAACGGGGGCACCTTCAAAAACGCGATCACGCAGCCGCTGATGGCGCCAAACACAGCAATGATAGCCATTACAATGACAAGTGCCGCGAACACCGGAATATCAGGCAGGTTGGGCAGCATGCGGCTGGCATAATCCGTGCGTTGCAACAACATGGCGGAAATGCAGGCCGCCAAGCCCACCATACGGCCGGCGGAAAGGTCTGTGCCTTTTGTGATCAAGCAACCGGACACGCCGCACGCAATGATGAAACGCGGCGATACGTTCATGATCAGGTTCGAAAGGTTACCAAACGAGAAGAAATTTTCCTTCCAGAAACCCACGCCAATAGCAAGTGCCGCAATGAGGATGATGATAGCGTTGTTGGAAAGAAAATTCTTGACGTTTTTTGCCGTCAACGGGCTTTTCGTCTTTTCCATGAGTCGGGTTTCTCCTTATTCAAACTTCGTTGCCAGTTCCATGATATTCTCCTGGTTCGCCTTATCACCGTCAATAAAACCTGTGACACGGCCGTCGCACATCACCATGATGCGGTCCGACATGCCGATCAGCTCGCCCATTTCCGAAGAGATCATGATGACGCTCTTGCCCTGTTTGGCAAGTTCTGCAATGATGCAGTATATCTCATACTTTGCGCCCACGTCGATACCGCGTGTCGGCTCATCCAGAATAAATATATCCGGGTCGTTCGCCAGCCAGCGGCTGATCAAAACCTTCTGCTGGTTACCGCCGGAAAGCGACTGAATCAGCGTTTTAGAAGAGGGTGTCTTGATGGAAAGCTTAGCCACATTGTCCTGCACAAGCTTTTCAATCTTTTTATCATCCAGCATAAAGCCGCCAATCAGATACTGGTTCAGCGAGGCGATCGAAACATTGTCTGCAATGCTCAGAACACCAAGGATACCGGTTGCACGGCGATCCTCTGTCAGCATGGCGATCCCGTTTTTAATGGCATCTGCCGGCTGGTTAACACGAATTTCCTTGCCTTTGTATGTAATTGTTCCCTTTTCATGGCAGCGCAAACCAAATAATCCTTCCATCAGCTCTGTGCGCTGCGCACCCACAAGGCCTGCCACACCCAGGATCTCGCCTTTTTTCACCTGGAATGTTACATTTCGGAAGCTTTTGGGATTGATCGAGGTGAAATCCTTCACTTCGAACACCACTTCGCCCGGCACATTTTCGCGCTTGGGGTAAAGGTTCGTCAATTCACGCCCTACCATCTTCGTGATGATCATATCGGTGGTAAGTTCTTTCGCCTGCCAAGTGCCGATGTACTGCCCGTCTCGCATGATGGTAACTTCGTCCGAGATACGCAGGATCTCATCCATTTTGTGAGAGATATATACAATTGCCACGCCTTTTTCACGCAGCTCGTTCACAATCGTAAACAGCGCTTCCACTTCCGCCGCTGTCAGGCTGGAAGTGGGCTCGTCCAAAATCAGCACCTTGCAGTCTGCTGAAACCGCTTTGGCAATTTCCACCAGCTGCATCTGCGAAACACTCAATGTGGCAAGCTTCGCCTTCGGGTCAAAGTTCATGTGCACTTCTTTCAGCACACGGGCGGCATCTGCATACATTTTGGCATGATCCACCACTTTGACACCGGCCACCCGCTTCACCGGGTAACGGCCCACATAAATATTTTCGCCAATGCTTCTTTCCGGAATGGGCTGCAATTCCTGATGCACCATGGCAATTCCTTTATGCAGTGCATCCAAAGGGTCTTTGATGGTTACCTTCTGCCCCTCATAATAAATTTCGCCCTCGTCCATATGATAGATGCCGAACATGCACTTCATCAGCGTGGATTTGCCCGCGCCATTTTCACCCATCAGTGCATGCACCGTACCTGGCCGCAATTTCAGCTGCGCGTGATCAAGTGCCTTCACGCCCGGGAACGTTTTGACTACGTCGCGCATTTCCAAACGATACTCTG
>CAMBHV010000031.1 GCA_945867255.1 uncultured Clostridia bacterium | reverse complement strand
TATGCAGTTTTTCCTGCAGCTTCTCGTAGATCTTGCCGCTGCCCTTTACATAGCACGCCGTGCCCAGGCAAACGCTGATTTTATATTCACCTTTCGGGCAAAGGCTGAACTGCGAATAAAATGTGGAAATACCGTATATCTCCGCCAGAGGCTTACCAAGCTCATCGGCCACGATGCGCTGCACCTCGATAGGCAGATAACCATAAATCTCCTGTGCTTTCTGCAAAGCTGGCATTGCCACACCTGGCATAGTCTTGTGCTCTTCAAGCCAGGAACGAAGCTGTGCTTCCTGCTCTTTCGTACCCTTGAAGGGCACTGTGGAAAAGCGCCTCATAATGATATGACCCTCCCATAAATCATAGTTTCCACAGGCAAAGCGGCTGTCCTTTGCCTGTATACCTATATATTATAGCATATAGCTTGTTAAAAAAGCGACAATAAAAACCTGTTTTTTTACATTTACACACAAAACATTCTTCAAAAAACTGTGCAATACGCTCAAGTGCTTTTTGAAGGGGGATGCTTTATAATAATAACTGTCCCCATGAACAGTGATATGCAACGGGCAAGCCTCGTCTGATGCCTGTCGCGTTTGCCGCAGCGGGGCGCATCACATCGCGAAGGAGTTGACATGACATGACGATATCTCGCATCATCGAAATCCTGGACGCCCACCTTCTCACGGAACATGCAGATTGCTCACGCGAAGTGCACACCGCGTGCGGAAGCGACATGATGAGCGATGTGCTTGCCTATGTAAAAGATCAGGCCGTGCTGCTGACCGGCCTGAACAACCCTCAAGTGGTGCGCACAGCTGACATGATGGACATGGTTTGCATTGTATTTGTGCGCGGCAAAAAACCAGACGCCATGCTGATTTCTTTGGCAGAAGCGCGCGGTATCGCCGTGATGACAACAGACAAAACCATGTTTACCGCCTGCGGCCTTCTGTACAGCCAGGGGCTGCAAGGGGGTGTCAACTGATATGCCGGATTGTATCTATTTACATTACACGGTACCGGGCGACGATTTTACACGCGCCGGTGAGGCCAGCGCGGATTTAAAGTTGCGCTTAAAAAAGCTGGGCATCCCTCCCGAAGCTGTGCGCAAGGTATCCATTGCTCTGTACGAGGGAGAAATCAATCTTGCCATCCATGCGCATGGCGGAGAAATCGATGTGCAGATCACCGATGATGCTGTGTGCATGACGCTTTCCGATCAGGGCCCCGGCATCGCAGATATTCCACTGGCTATGAGCGAAGGATATTCCACCGCGCCTGATGAAGTGCGCAGCTTGGGATTCGGCGCAGGCATGGGCCTGCCCAACATGAAAAAATATTCTGATGAGTTTGATATTCAATCCACCGTCGGCGTGGGGACTACAATCAAAATGGCGGTACATGTGGATTGATCCGCATTCGCCTTTTCAGGGAAAGGAGGCAGCCCGTTGGAGCAATTTACCCATTCCGTTATGCTTGATAAGCAGCTTTGCATGGGCTGCATCAACTGTATCAAGCGCTGCCCTACAGAGGCTATCCGGGTGCGAGACGGAAAAGCACACATTTTGAAGGAACGTTGTATCGATTGCGGGGAATGCATTCGAATCTGCCCACACCACGCTAAAAAAGCAATCACGGACCCCATTTCCATTTTGCAAAACTTTGAGTATACTATAGCGCTTCCTCCGCCAAGTTTATACGGGCAGTATAATAACTTGGAGGAGCAGGACCTCTTGCTGGAAGCCTTGCTGGATATGGGGTTTCACGGTGTGTTCGAAGTGGCCAAAGCGGCCGAACTCGTCAGCGACGCCACACGCCGGTTACTTCAGATGGGCAACATCAAAAGGCCCGTCATCAGTTCTGCCTGCCCCGCTGTCACAAAGCTGATTCGTGTGCGTTTTCCACAGCTGATCGATCATGTATTGCCTCTTGTGGCCCCCATCGAACTTGCTGCACGTCTGGCAAAAAAAGATGCCATGCGGAAAACCGGGCTAGCGAAAGAAAAAATCGGCTGTATTTTTCTGACGCCTTGCCCGGCAAAAGTAACGGCCACACGCGCGCCCGTAGGCTCTTCGCACAGTGAGGTGGACGGCGCAGTAGCCATTAAAGATATCTACCCGCAATTGCTGGCCTCTATGAAAAAAATCACACAAGTGGATTACCTGGCCAGCGCCGGACGCATTGGATTGGGCTGGGCAGAAAGCGGTGGAGAAGCCGCCGGCCTCGTTTCTACCGACAGCTATCTTGCAGCAGACGGAATTGAAAATGTCATCCGTGTGTTGGAAGATCTGGAAGACGAAAAATATCCGGATTTGGAATTTGTAGAACTCAACGCCTGTGCGGGCGGATGTGTAGGCGGTGTGCTGCAAGTAGAGAATCCTTACATTGCTAAGGCAAAAATAAAGCGCATGCGCCGCTATGTACCTGTCAGCAAAAACCACCTGTCCGGCAGTATCCCTCACGAGATGTTGTGGGATACAGATTTGACATATGAACCAGTATTGGAGCTGGGCCGCACGCGCAGCGAACGCTTTGCTCGTTACAGCCGTATGGAGGAGATCCTTGGCCAGCTTCCCGGCCTGGATTGTGGCAGCTGTGGCGCCCCCACCTGTGCCGCATTGGCCGAAGATGTAGTGCGCGGCCAAGCCAACATAAACGACTGCACCGTGCTGATGCGCCGCCGCATGGAAGCGGTACTTCGCGCTCTGGGAAAGGATGAAGGGCCATGAAAACTGTGGATTTGGCGGTTGCCTGCGGATTTACCCATGCAGCAGGAGAACAGGCCCACCTCGTACATGGCATTTTTGCAGGAGATCTTCTGTCCTGGGCCATGGGCCGGGCAAAAGAGGGTGACGCCTGGTTTACCGTAATGGGAAACGTGAACACAGTGGCCGTGGCCGCATTGGCAGACTGTGCCTGCGTGGTATTGTGTCATGGCGCCGAATGGGACACGATTGCTCTGCAAAAAGCCAAGGAACAGGGCGTGGAACTTTATTGTTCCCCGCTTCCTGAATTTGAAGCCGCTTATCTGGCGGCGGCAAAGTTGAACCTGCCGCTGCCACAGGCGTGACCACCCTGCGTGGGGATCTGCACGTTCACACCTGCCTTTCCCCATGTGCGGATGATAACCTTACCCCTGCCATTGCCGTTGGCATGGCAAAATTGGCCGGGGCGGAACTGATTGCCGTAACAGACCATAATTCCGCACGCAATCTGCCTGCGGCGCAAATTGCCTGCCAAGCTTATGGGATTCATCTGCTTCCGGGCATCGAAGTGAACACAGCGGAGGAAATCCATTTGCTGTGCTATTTCCCCAGCGTAGAAACAGCCCTCGAATTTGGTGATATCCTGTACCATGCCCTGCCCGAATTTCCTTACGACCCACAGGTCTGGGGCCGCCAGCTGGTGATGGATGTGGACGATCATGTTTTGGGCCAAATTGAAAAGCTGCTGACCGGCGCCGTACGCATGTCACTTAAAGAAGTGGCGGAATTATGCCGCCGCATGGGCGGCGTGCCAGCGCCTGCACACGCAGACGCCGACAGTTACTCCGTATTTTCTGTGCTGGGGGGATGGCCTATGGATGTAGATTTTGATTTGTACGAGATCAAATTTCCCCAGCGGGCCGAAAAGCTCATGCGCGCCGGACTTTTGCCCGCCGACAAGCCTTTGCTTACTTCTTCCGATGCTCACTATATCGAGGCAATCGGTAATCAAATGAGCATTTTGGAGAGTTCCTCACCTTTGCTGCATCTATTGAAATAAAGCTGCCCCGCCTAAAATCGGGGCCAAACAAAAATTTGCTGCAAAATGCCGCTTTGACATAGCGCCTGCTCCGTCATTGTAAATAGCCGAAATTTTCTTGGCAACACGCCCGTTCCCCCACCGGCCGGCCAAGTTCTTCCCTCGTTTTATTTCCTTGACGTTCTTTCATATGGGGAGCAATGCTTTGTGCTGATAATAAATAAAGCCCTCGTGGCCGGCCTGCCCGCCGCCATGAGGGCTTTTCTTTTTTACAGTTCAAAATTTGCGACAATCAGCCAAAGAACCTGCGTTTTGCTGCATTTTTTCAACGCAAGTTTTCATTTTAATCGGCTTCTATCCCAACAGGGCCAACATCTGTTATTCTGTGTCGATCCAGTAACGCTGCACAACCGTGCCATTCGACTGCAGGCGCTCATCCTCCAAAATTCCGCCACAAGCCAAAATGGTATGTGCAGAGGCAATGTTCCCCTTATCGCAGGTAACCAGCACCCGGTCGATCCCCAGCGCGCGGCTCACTTCCAACGCAAGACGCAAAATCTGCTTTGCATATCCTTTGCGACGTTCCGAGGGACGCACGCTATACCCAATGTGGCCTCCCACTTCCCACAGCTGATGATTCAACCGGTGTCGAATGTCCACAAAACCCACCACGCGGCCGTCCGCCGGACGAAGCGCGCACAGCGTGGTAGCAGGCACATGGCCGGCAGGCACAGTTTCTTCCCGGGTGTGTGCCCGCACGTTCTCAAGATATTCGGAAAAAGTTTGCGCCTGAGCCAGTCCCCCCGTGCCATCCATGGTGCTTTTGGCCGCAACACACTCCGCCCGATATGAAACGATCTCATCTTTCAGCGATACGCTGGGCGCAACCAGGCGCAGATGATCCCGCGCGGCAGGGTGTGGGTTTGGCACAAGAGAGACCAATTTCTGCGCGGTGCGATATTTACCGCCAGACAGATGTTCCGCATATCCCAGCTGCACAAGGCAGGCCAGCAGACGGTGTGCCGTACTTTTGGAAAGCCCCGTTGTTGCACAAAGCTGCTGCAAACCAAGCGGTTGTTTTGCGCGTGCCAGAGTTTCCAAAATGCAAAATGCCCGTTGCACGCTTTGCACCGCCGCCTCTTTTTCCATGAACTCATCGCCTTACCTTTTTGTTTCAAAACCAGCCTTCGGGTCATCGCGCTTCTGTTCGCGAGGCCGAAAAGGGTGTTCGATATCCACCCGCGCACGGTCTGGATACATCTTTCGATACGGATTATCCACACGCTGTGCGAGGGTGCTCTTTCTCCTCGTAAAAAGCGCGTGAAACCATTTGCCCGGCTTCATCTGTTGTGTACCGGGGCGTCTTTTGCCTGACGAATCTGTTCCGCCACCTGGCCGGCCAGTTCGCGCTGGGCTATTCTGTCCATGCCCTTGGTCTCAATGGGCGGAAGGATCGTGATATTGACATGGGCCGGTTTCATCAGATTTCCATTTGCCTCCATCACCTTATAGCTGCCATCGATTGCAACAGGCACAACCGGGGCACCCGCTTTGCACGCAATACGAAACGCCCCTGCCTTAAATTCACCCATGGCATCGCTTTTTGAGCGCGTACCTTCCGGGAATACCACCACACTTTTTCCATTCTCCAAAAGTGTCTGTGCTTCGCGCATGGCCTCCATGGAATGACGGGGGCTTTTTCTGTCAATGAACACACAATCCAGCAATTTCATCCAAGTGCGCACCAACGGTATCTTCATTGTTTCAATTTTCGCCACCAATGCGTGCGGTTTATCCAGATACAGCAACATCAAAGGAATATCATAATCGCCCTGATGATTTGGTGTAAACACCACTGCACAGTTTTTCGGAATATTTTCCTGTCCGGTCACCGTTACGGTAACACCCGCAATACGCAGCAGCGTGCCTGCCCACATGCGTACGTAACGATGAATATAATCATCCGCCCCGGCATCTGCACGAGCCTTCATCCGCTTTGCACAAAGCATTTGCGGAGAAAGAGCCAGGAGCGCACCGAAGAAATAAGCAAACCATACAATCGTTCGCAGCAAAGCCATAGCCGTGTCTCCTAAATTTTATATTTCTCACCACACCGATATTGTTTCAACCGCGGTGAACCTATTCGTTTATCATATCGCAAAAAGAAACATTTGTATAGCAAACACACCAAAACATTTAAAAACACGGTATAAAGTTACAGATTTTACACAAAAGATATGGTATAATAATTTTAATTATTTCTGAAACTTTACAGGTTTGATCGCCGGAGGGAGGCGCACCAATGGAATCCGTAACACTTCGTTTTGCGACCAAAGATGACGCTGGTATGATGATGGCAATTTACATGCCTTTTGTTCTGGAAACCACGGCCACATGGGAAACGGTTGTTCCCACACGTCCGGATTTTGAAGCCCGCATGGCACAGTGCGAGGCAGACGGTTTACCATGGATCGTCGCCGAAGAGGGAAATGCGTTGCTGGGATATGCCTATGCCTCCCGATTCGGCCGCAGAGCCGGTTATGCCTGGGATGTAGAGGTTTCCGTATATCTTACAGAAGACGCACATGGCCGTCATATTGGCACCGCTTTGTATGGGGCGCTCCTTGCACTGCTATCCCGCCAGGGATACATCAACTGTTATGCGCTGATCACGGAGGGCAACCGTGCCAGCGAAGAATTTCATAAAGCGCTAGGCTTTGAGCTGTGCGCCCGGCTGGAACATTGCGGCTACAAAATGGGGCAATGGCTTAATTTATGTTATTATCATCTGTCTCTGGCTGCATTGCCGCAAACCCCGGTTACGCCTTCTCCGATGTACACCATCCCGGCAGAGCGGGCAGATTCTGTTTTGAGGCGGGCCGCTATGCTGGTAAAAGGGGTTGGCGTACGTTGAGCGATATCCCTGTAGGCAGATTTGCACCCAGCCCTTCCGGGCGCATGCATCTGGGAAATGTGCTGACAGCCATGTTGGCATGGCTGTCTGTAAAAAGCCGTGGCGGCCGCTTTGTACTGCGCATTGAGGATTTGGACACCGCCCGATGCCGAAAAGAATATGCTACGCAGCTAATGGACGATCTGAATTGGCTGGGATTAACGTGGGACGAGGGTCCCTGTGCCGCCATGCCGCACGCACCGTATTTTCAAAGCGAATGCACTGCGCTATATGAGCAGGCCCTGGCTCAACTAAGCCGGTCACAAACCATATATCCGTGTTTTTGCTCCCGTGCAGACCTGCATGCCGCCAGCGCACCTCACCGCACAGACGGCACGGCTATATACGCGGGCACCTGTCGCAGCCTTACACCGCAGCAGTGTGAAACATATAAACTCCAGGGCCGGCAGGCCGCACTTCGTGTGGCGGTGCCCGGACGCGATATTTCTTTTCACGATACATTGTGCGGTTCTGTACAGCAAAATCTCGCACGCGAGTGCGGAGATTTCATCATTCGCCGCTCTGATGGCATTTTCGCCTACCAGCTGGCCGTGGTGGTGGATGATGCGCGCATGGGCATCACAGAGGTCGTTCGCGGGCGAGACCTTCTGGATTCCACCCCTCGCCAGATATTTTTGCAACAGGCCCTGGGCTTTCCCTTACCGGAATATATTCACACTCCTCTGCTTGTGAACGCGCAGGGTGCACGCCTTTCCAAACGGGACGGTGCGCTGGATCTCGGCGTGCTTCGCCACAAATTCACACCATGCCAGCTTATAGGGCGCCTGGCCGCACTGGTTGGGCTTTTGCCCGCGCCAGAAAGCATCGATTTGCGCACGCTTGCGGCCAACTTTTCCTGGCAACAGATACACAGCGCGGATATCTCCGTTCCTTTTTCCTGGTTCGAATAACAGAGGCGCCTTTTTCCTTTCGCCCCAAATTGGGTGCGCCGGTGCCATTTCTGACTTCTGCTTTTCAGCTTTATTCAAAAGGAGGAAAACCATAATGGCGCGCACGGAAGGGCAAAAGCTGAAACTTTTAGCCTTGGCGGATATTCTCGCCCGTGAGACAGACAGTACCCATGGCCTCACCGTACCGCAGCTGATTGCCGCTCTTTCCTCACGTGGTATCTCTGCCGAACGCAAAAGCATTTATACGGACCTTCGCTCGTTACAGGATTTCGGCATGGATATTCTTTGCCTGAGAGAAGGTCATTCTTGCCAATGGGCACTTGCCTCTCGAACTTTTGAGGTAGCGGAACTCAAACTTCTGGTAGACGCTGTACAGTCTTGCAAATTTTTGTCTGAGAAAAAAAGCCGCGCTCTCATCAAAAAACTGGAGAGCCTGTGTTCCCGCCATGAAGCCAAAGCACTGCAACGTCAGGTGTTTGTGGCCAACCGCGCAAAAACCATGAACGAAAGCATTTACTATACCATTGACCTTCTTCACACTGCCATTTCCACCGATGAGCAAGTGCGTTTTCAAATTTCGGAATGGACGCCTGAGAAAACCGTTCGATACCGGCGTGGTGGTAAAGTTTATACGGTTTCCCCTTATGCGCTGTTGTGGGCAGATGAAAATTACTATCTTCTTGCTTACGATGCCGAAGCTCAGGAATTGCGCCATTATCGTGCTGACAAGCTGGCTCATCTGTCTCTAGCCAATGGCCCGCGGCTGGGCAAAGAGGTGTTTACCGCACTGGACATGGCCGCATACACCAAACGCACTTTTGGCATGTTCGGCGGTGCGGAAGCCGGTGTCACACTGGAATTTGCCGGGCATCTGGCCGGAGTAGTCATTGACCGGTTCGGCAAGGATGTTACCTTTTTCCCTTCTGAAAACGGGTGGTTTCGCGTGCATGTACATGTAGTGCCCAGTGTTCAATTCATGGGCTGGCTGGCAGGCCTTGGCGCAGACGCCAGGCTGATCAGCCCGCCTGACGTACGCCATGCATTTTGCGTGCATTGCCGCGAATTGCTGGCGCAATATGAAAGCGCACAATAAAGTACCATTTATTGTACACATCTTCAACTATACTAAAAGCACAAACAAAAAACAGCCCGCGCAGAAAAGGCGGGCTTTGCAACGTAGAAGGGATGTGCTTTTGTATGGTAAAGATGGCAGCAATGGCCCCAAAAGGCGTATTTGAAGATGAGGACGTAGCGGTTTTCTCCTGCCGTGAAGAACCGTACGAGCGGCATTACGATGATTTTTCCCGAAATTGGGAAGATGCCGCCTGAGGCGGAGCAGCCAGCGTATATGGTGTGCAAAAGGTATATTCCATCGCACTGGCTTGCAATATTCTGGCATTTGATGTCAGGCACTGTGAAATGTACATAATCTATCGCATCCATGCATAAAACGGAGATAAAAGTGCGGCGGTCCAAATGGACCGCCGCACTTTTTGCATGCTATATACATTCGAAAACGCTCAACCGAACTATTCTAAGTTCCGCCCGGGTTTACAGCATCTCCTTTTTTATCCCTCGAAGAAGAATATTGTCATATGACAATTGCTCATAAACATCTTCTCCAAACAACGGGCTAACCGCTTGCAGTTCTTCCAGCCCAAGGTCTTCCAGCGCTTTTTCCTGTTGTTCACAGTACAGTACCAGCCGGCCCACAGCACCATGTGCATCACGGAAAGGCATGCCTTTCCGCACCAGATAGTCTGCAGCTTCTGTTGCATTGACAAATCCTTTTTTCAGGGCTGCACGCATGGCTTCAGGGTGCACGGTCAAAGTAGCCACCATTTTTTCCATCACCTGAAGGCAGGCTGTTACCACATTCAGGCTGTCATGAAACGCCGCTTTATCTTCCTGCATGTCCTTATTATAAGCCAGCGGCAGGCCTTTCATGGTGCATAAAAGTGCAGTTAAATGCCCGAACACACGCCCAGCCTGGCCGCGAATCAATTCCGCTCCATCCGCATTTTTCTTCTGGGGCATAATACTGGAACCCGTGGTATATCTGTCGTCCAGCGTGATGAAACCAAACTCTGCGCTGGACCAGAGGATCAGTTCTTCCGCAAGCCGAGACAAATGCACC
>CAMBHV010000030.1 GCA_945867255.1 uncultured Clostridia bacterium | reverse complement strand
CCGTGGAAGAACTGCTGAAACAGGAAACGGCGTGACCGAAGCCACGCCGTTCCTGAGAAAATACGATATTACTTTCTTATGACCCCCGACCATTGGATGGGGTGTTTTTTTGTATACAGCGGACCACCTGCCATGCAGGAAAGAAGGCGCCTTGTATGCCTGAGTCCGGTGGGCACCGCTAATATAGTTCCATAATATAATTCCGTGGGTCTTCGGTGTCGGCATCTATGCCATGCGTTATGAACATGTCGTTTTGAATGGCTCGGAAGGTCTCCTCGGTAAACTTTTCATTCAGCAAAAGTAATTTCCCGTCCTGCGTTCCAAAATAAAAGGTTCTCTGCGGATGAAACAGCTTTTTGGGAATGGTGAGCTTGAACATGGTCTCAGGCCTTCCCAGGCTGTCAATGAGCAAAAATCCAAATTCTACAACCACATGCCGCAAATCTTTTGAAGATGAAATGAAATTGTAATTGCGCAATAAAGCGATTGCAAAATCCCCGAAGCTTTCTTTCAGATCCTTACGCATGATGCCATTTGTTGCAGTTTCATTTTCCATGCTATTCTCCAGCTCCTCATTTGACTACCTGTAATGCTTGCATGATTTAGCATAGCAAAAATGTAGAAAGCGGTCTATCCCTTTATGAAACCGGCGGATGGGTATTTCTGTCCGAGGGCCAATTTTATATCTTGGAAATCTCGGCTGTGCGCGTTTATTTGCACAGGGCTTTTTTGTCATCAGCCCTCTTTTGCAAAAAAGGCAATGCCTGCAGCCCCGGGGCCCGCATGAGTTCCGATGACGGTACCAATGGGCAACACAGCCGGCTTTTCAAGGCCAAGGTTCTGCGACACGAAACGCACGAAAGGCATGGCCTGTGTGCGGCTTCCGGTATAACCTACAAGATATGGTTCAGATTCATCAATGCCGCCCTGCTCTTCTATCAATTTAAACAGAGTAACATAAGCGCCGGCCATACCGCGCGCCTTACCCATCATGCCCAGCTTGCCATCCGTGATGCCAACCACGGGTTTTACGCCCAACAGGCCACCAGCAAGTGCTGCTGCACCGGAAAGCCGGCCACCTTTATGCAGATATTTCAACGTGTCTACAATGGCTAGAAGACGAATGCGTCCGCGCACAGCCTCAAGGTCTTGCGCAATGTCGGCAGCTGTAAGCCCGGCCTGAGCAAGATGGCAGGCACGCCGCACGAGAAGCTGCTCAGCAAGGGTGACGTTGCGGGAGTCTACCAGATGAATATGCTCATACCCTACCTCTTCCCGGGCGATCATAGCGCTTTGCAGAGTGCCGGACAATTCTCCGGATACCGTAATGCACACTACCTCTTCACCTGCCTGCCGTGCCTGTTCAAATTCGGTGATAAACTGTTCCGGCGAGGGTTGGCTGGTGGTGGGCAGGATCTTGGCCTGCGCCAGTAAATCGTAAAATGTCTCCGGTTCCATATCCAATCCGTCACGGTATACTTCGCCATCGATGTTCAACTGCATGGGAATGACACGAACACCTAATTCCTGTGCTTGTTCCAATGGAAAATCTGAAGTAGAGTCGGTAATGATGCGAACCATATGATAATCTCCTTTTTATTATAGTGTGGAAAAATGACAATGAAGACGTGCCAGTGCCCTGCAAAGCGCATTCAGTTCTTCCTCGGACAACCCTTGCGCCGCAGCACGCACCAGCTTTGTGTGAAACGTCTGGTGGTGTGCCAGAACCGGGTAAGCTTTTTCGGTAAGCTGTACACACACACGGCGGCGGTCTGTTTGATGGCGGGTGCGCACAACATACTCTTTCTGCTCCAGTGTTTTGATGGCCACAGTAGCCGTGCCGGCTGTCACATGAAGAGCGGTAGCAATATCTGCCATGCCACATGGCACAGCGCAGCGCGAAATCACATCCAACACATGTAGTTCTGCCACGGAAAGATTTCCACAGCTCTTTCGCAGGCTGCTTTCTTCCAGACGGAGGATGTCGTGAAATACTTCCACAAGAAAATCATTCAGTTTTTGCTCGTTGGGGGTCATTTCTGTCATGTGTAATCGATCCTGCTTTATTTTGAAATTCAAAGTTTGAAATTCAAACTTTTTTGATTATAACTTCTGCCATAGGGAAAGTCAAGCAAAAGGCTGCATGTTTTTATAAGGCCGCTTTCAGGATAAGGTTGGATAATATAGCAGGTTATGTCCTAAAATAGCAGCCCCACGGCAACCAAAGGGCGCCATGGGGCTGTAAACAGAATCCGGTATATAGGATACAATCATTCCGGGGCTTTCATGCTTTCCACCATGCTGATGGCTTTCAGCTTTCGGTACATCACAGCGTTGACAAGCAGGCTAAAGAAAATCGTAAGCAATGCAGACCATACAAAACTTAGCGGATAGATAGAGCGGCCAAACATGACCATATCTACCTCGGCAGTGCGGATAACAAATGTGTGCAACGCGATGCCAAACACAAGGCCGCAGGTCGTGCCGATAAGAGTGAGCAAAGAAGTTTCGCGGTAAATGTAGGCTCCTACCTCGGAGTCGTAGAATCCAAGAACTTTGATAGTAGCAAGTTCCTTTGCACGTTCAGAGATATTGATGTTGGTAAGGTTATACAGCACTACAAATGCAAGCGCTCCGGCCGCCACGATCAATACGACTACGATGTAGTTGATGCTGCCAAGGCTTTGGCTGAAGCTTGCGGTGATTTCATGTGTGAACTGCGCACCAGCCACATCTCTGCACTGAAGCAATTCAGTGGCAAGCTCCTCTTCTGCCTGTGGGTTATCATCCATGCCGTCGGCCAGCTGGCACAAAAGCAGATTTGCCTCTGGCTGTTCGCCAAATGCGTTTTCGTAAACATCGGCACTCATGTACAGATAATGATAGATGTAGTTTTCACACACGTCGGTGATCGTAAAGCTTGCCGTGTTGCCATCGGCATCTTCCACCGTGATGGAGTCTCCCACTTCAAGACCCTGCCGCTCTGCAAGTTTTTCGGTAATGATCACCGAGCCTTCGCTCAGTTCTACCGGTTCACCATTTTGCCGATGACGAAATGTGAAATATTCGTTCATGGCAGATGTATCGGTTGGCACAGTGATATACAGGTTGTCTGCCGGGGCGTCTCCCTCGGGAACTACTGTAACATCTTGTTGCGTGACAGGTAAATATCCGGTGATGCGGGAAGAATCGTTTAATAGGGTTTGCAGTTCTTTGCCCTGAGTGGCACTTTCGTCCTGAATAGAAACCATTAATTGATAATGAGCCAAATCATCGAACTGTTTTTCTACGATGTCTGAAATAGAATCCCGTACGCCGAATCCGGTCACCAGCAAAGCAGTGCAACCTGCGATGCCCACCACTGTCATGAAAAAGCGTTTTTTATAAAGGAACAGGTTGCGGGCTGTCACCTTGTGGGTGAAGCGCATACGCTGCCAAATGGGGCGGATATGCTCTAGAAGAATGCGCTTGCCAGCTTTGGGCGCTTTGGGCAACATCAAGCGGGCAGGCTGTTCGCGCAGTTCGGCCCAGCAGGCGTTCAATGTAGCAAGCAGCGTACAAGCAACAGCTGTTCCGGTGGCAATGGCGCCAAAAAACGCATTGAAGGGTGTTTTCAGAACAGGAAGATCGTACATGATATTATACGCATTTAAAATAATGCGTGGAAACAGCTGCATCCCAATTGCCATGCCCACTGCACTACCCGCCAAGCTGGCAGTGAGCGCATAAAGAAGATACTTTGCAGCGATCTGCCCGCGGGAATATCCCAGCGCCTTCATGGTGCCAATTTGCAGGCGCTCTTCTTCTACCATTCGCGTCATAGTGGTAAGTGCCACCAAAGCTGCAACAAGGAAAAAGAACACCGGAAATACCGTTGCAATGTTGGCGATTCGCTGAGCGTTTCCGTCATAGCTGGAAAAGCTTACATTGTCGTCGCGGTCTCCCAAGATCCATTTGCCCTGTTCGATTTGGCGCACATCGCTTTCTGCATCCAGAATCTGTTCCCAGGCGTCATCCAATTCGGCTTCTGCTTTTGCTTTGCCTTCTTCGTATTCTTTTTCTCCATCTGCCAGTTCCTGACGGCCGTCCTCCAGTTCGGCCAAACCATCCGTGTACTGCTTGCGCGCGTCAGCCAGCCGTGCCTCTGCGTCAGCAAAAGATGCTTGCGCCGAGGCGATTTTCTGATTCAGCTGCTGTTCGCTGGCCTGCAAAGCGGCCCGCTGAGAAGCGAGCTGAGAAAAACCTTCATCCAGTGTGGCCTGTTGGGTATCCAAAAGAGCCAGAGATTCATCCAGAGTGGTAGGCGGATCTTGGGCAGCCAGCGCTTCCAGGCCTTCTTTTAACAATTGGAACTGCTTTAGCTGTTCTGCCAAGTCGCCAAGATCAACGCCGCCTTCTCCGGTTTCCCCTTCATCGGGAACAGAAGGCAATGCTTCGCTCACAAACTGGGTAACCACATCAATGGCCTGAATCGTGGCGGAGTCTGTCTGCTCTGAAACGCCTTCGATGGAATTCAGGCTTTCTTCCAGACCGGGAAATAGCAGGCACAACTGGGGCACCGCTACATTCCAAAATTGATCTTTGCCCTGTTTCAGTTCTGTGAGCGGGGCCCTGGCCTCATCTAAAAGGGCTTGCTTTTCTTCCAGTTGAGTTTGGGCACTCTCGATTTTGGCATATCCATCAGAGATTTGCTGGCGGTACCCAGGCAACTGTGCGTTCAGCTCAGCCCGCCCTGCATCCAGCTGGGCTTGCCCATCGTCTATTTCTTGTTTTGCGCTGGCAAGCTGTGCTTCTGCATCTGCCAGCTCTGCGCGGGCATTGTCCAGTTCTTGGGCAGCATCCGCCAGTTCTGCCTCTGCTTCCGCCTTGCCTTCTTCGTATTCAGCGCGTGCATCTGCCAGTTCGGCTTCAGCCTCGTCGATAATTTCATCATAGCGCAGCTTGGCCCGCTCGGCTTTTATGGCGTCCAGCTGCGCGTACACCTCGCCCACCTTTTCTTCATAAGCGTCAGAAAAAGAATTCAATTCTCGTGCGCCATCCACCGCAAGATAAAGGGTGGTGTAATAATCCATGTCAAAGTCAGTGTCATTGGCATAAGCAAACAAGCTTATCGTGCCGGTGCCGACGTTTGTATATTCCGTCTCCACAGAAAAATAGGCGGCAGAGCGTACGGTACCTACTACCGTGAAGGTGGAGGGCAGAGAATCAGAAACAGAATCTTCATTATCTTCACTTACCGTCAGCACATCGCCGATTTGAGGGCGATCGCCGGAAAAGTCCTTGGTGATACCCACCACAATCTCGCCTGGGGCAGCGGGCATTCGGCCATCTACCAAAACAAGATCGTTAAGCCTGTCTTCCTGAGAAACATCGTCACCCGGAATACTCATGAGGCGAGTGGTGAGGCTTTCGCCTGTTTCACTCTTTAAGATCAGGTCGATATCATGAGCCGGCATTACGGAACCAACGCCTTCCAGGCTGCGCACTGCGTCCAGATCACTGTCCGTCAGGCCCTGTGTAGCCTGAATTTTGATATCATACAGATTCAGTGCCCGGCAGTAATCATCTGCAGAAATGCGCATGTCTACAGGGCTGGCCAGCAGACCGGATAAGAAACCAACACCCAGCGCTACGATGGTAAAGATAGCCAGAAAGCGCGAAAGGCTTGAGCGCACAGTGCGTAAAATGTTTTTTCGGTACGTTTTGCGCATTTACCATTCGATCCTTTCCACAGGCGTAGGGTTGGGGTTTGTTTCCATGGACGTTACAGTGCCGCTTTTGATATGAATTACGCGGTCTGCCATGGCGGTGAGTGCCGAGTTGTGCGTGATGACAATAACGGTGCGCCCGGTGTTGCGGCAGGTGTCCTGTAACAGTTTGAGTACCTGTTTGCCTGTCTTATAATCCAACGCGCCTGTGGGTTCGTCACACAACAATATCTTCGGGTTTTTGGCCAGCGCACGTGCGATGGCTACACGCTGTTGTTCACCACCGGAAAGTTGAGCGGGAAAGTTTTTCATGCGGTCTGCAAGGCCTACATCTTTTAATGTGGTGGATGCGTCCAACGGTTCTTTGCAGATTTCGCTGGCAAGCTCCACATTTTCCAGTGCCGTCAGGTTTTGTACAAGGTTGTAAAACTGAAATACGAACCCCACATCATACCGCCGGTAAGAGGTGAGTTCTTTTTGCGAATAGCGGCTCACCAGCTGGCCATCCAGCCAGATCTCTCCCTCGTCACAAGTATCCATGCCGCCCAGCATGTTCAACACCGTAGTTTTTCCGGCGCCAGACGGCCCTACGATCACGCAAAATTCGCCTTTTTCAATGTGAAAACAGATATGGTCTGCGGCGGAAATGCGCACAGTTCCCATCTGGTAATATTTACACACATCCCGCAGCTCAACAAAATGAGAAGGCGGGTTTGATGCCGAAGCTGGCTGTGCAGATGTGCTTGGATGAATCGGCATGACAATCTCCCTTTCAGAAAACAGACAGGCTGTTCGTTACTAAACGCAATGTTGATTAAAAATGCGATTTTATTATAATGGAAGTAGGCGAGAGAAGCAATCGTCAAATGACCGCTGAAGTGCCGCTAAATCGACACATTGTGAATGATATGTTCATTAGAATTGTAAAAAAACCGTGAAAGAGAGGTGTATGTTATGCCGCGTGCACAGGACAGACGTGTAACCAAGACGAAATCGCAGTTGCGCACAGCATTGGTAGGCCTTTTAGAGCACAAGCCACTGCAGGAGATCACCGTAAAGGAACTCTGTGAGGCGTGCGACATCAATCGGGGAACCTTCTATCTGCATTATCCCGATGTGCGCTCTTTGCTCGATGAGATGGTGGGTGAAGTGATGGCACAGTTTGAGATTATGCTGAATTCATTTCGTCCGGATGAAACGCTGGACCACGGTGTGGGGGAAAAATTTGAAGTAAAAGATGCGGGGGTTCATCTACAGGCAATTTTTCAATTTGTGGCGCAAAACGCAGATATTTGCAGGGTGCTTCTGTGCGGCCCGCAGGAGACGGCTTTTGTAGAAAAGGTGAAACAGCTTGTGCGTGAGCGTGTGCTGGACAAATGGACAGCTTTGATGGAAGGCGAATGGCGGCTGGGATATGATTATATGTTTTCCTTTTTCGTGGCAGGTTGTATTGGCCTTTTACAGCAGTGGCTGCGAGAGGACATGCCTCTGCCGCCACAGGATATGGCGGCCGTGGTGGAAGGCGTGATCACTAAAGGTGTAATGGCCATGCGATAAAGCATGGTTCATGGAGAGGTTCCTCTGGCGTGTATATTCTTCTTTGAAGCGATATGCATACAGCATGGAACTTACGACACCGGTCTGTCTGCTGGGACTGGCAGCTTGGAGAAACCGGTTGATGTAGCGGTGACTTTGTCCCTTTTTGGCGTTTTTTATTTTATTCTTTCTGAATGGTATGATGGCACCGGTAACAGGCGTAATGCTTCCGCTGCCCTTTGCACATCTGCTGCCAAGCGGGCTTTTCTGTCAGAGAAGTGGCGGCTGTACCAAGGGCGGCGTGGCCGGTGCCCTGTGCATGGGTGCGGGGCTTTACCTTGTGTAAGTTTGTGGGAAGTGCTATAATGTGCAATGTATCAGTTCCGATGCGTCATGCGAATGCAGACGGAAAAGGAGGGGCGGGCTTTGAAAAGATTTCTTCAGTGTGCCGCCTGTTTTGTGCTGGCGGTTATGCTTGCCGGGTGTGACCTTTCCGTTTCGATGGGCGGCAATGTAGAGGAACTGCTGCGTGCGCCGCAGCCCACGCAGTTACAAAGTGCCGTGCAGAAAGCACTGGTCAGTTATCTGGGTGAGACGCCGCAGATGAAATATCCACGGGGAGGGGAAGAACTTTCGCCCATTTTGCTGCGAGATCTGGACACAGACGGTGAAGATGAAGCCATCGCCTTTTTTACTACGGAAAAAAGCGGGTCCAATGTGTGCGTAGCCGTATTGGAACAGGTAGAAGACACCTGGGAAGTGGTATGCGAGACCGAAGGCCTGTCCACCGAAATCAGCCAGACGCAAACGGTAACCCTGCGTGCGGATTCTGTGCAGCTGGTGGTTGGGTATGCAAATTCAAATCTGACGGATCGCTACCTTACGATTTATTCTTATCGTGATGGCACTGTGGTGCAGGAATACCAGCAGGCTTGCGAGGCTTTTCTGGTGGCAGATTTGTCCGGCGATGATATCAGTGAAGTATATCTGGCGCAGTCTACCGCCCAGGCAGGCAGCCTGACACTGGAGGCAGTGCGTGATATGGGCGGCAGCTTGCAAAGTGTACAGACCGTGCAGTTGAACAGCAGTTTCCTGCACTGCACACAGTTGCTGCAAACCATAAGCGGACGTGCCCGAGGGCTGGTGGTTAGTGGGCAGCTTGCGTCAGGCAGCCAGGCGCAGCAGCTTTTGCGGATGTCTGCCGGGAAGCTGACACATTGGCCGAGCTCTGACCCTGATCGTGTGACAGAGCGGACAATGGGCCTTCCGGAAGCACTTGCGCCGCGCACCACAGCCGGCGGAACTGTCCTGCTGGCCCATGTGGAAGCAAGGGCAGATACGGAAAATGCAACCAGACGATATTATTTTGTAGAGTGGGATGATTATCTCGCCGCAGAGCCCGCACGGGAATACGGTGTGGCGGATGTGCAGGCCGGTTACTATATTCGCCTGCCGGAAAGCTGGCGGGATACTGTAACATTGGAAGATGGCCCGTGGCAGAACAGTTTTGTGTTGCGCAATGAAGAACAAAAAGCATTGTGCACGGTGCGGGTAGTAGAAGAAGATGCCACAGTTGGCCAGTATGAAAAGTTGCTTAGCCTGGAAGGCGGGCAGAAAGTAGTGATTTTTTTCCATGACAGTTGTACGCCCGGAGAAGCGCTTACCTTGCGCGCCGGGGCGCATGCCCTTTGAAAGGAAAGGCTGGTGAAATAATGCGCAGAGTTCTGGTGGTGGAAGATGAGGCCGCTATTCGAGAGGTGATTGCATTAAACCTTCGCATGGCAGGTTATGATGTAACAGAGGCGCCCAGTGCGGAAGCTGCGCTGGCCGCTATGAGCGGTGGCGTACCGTTTGATGTGGCGGTGCTTGATATTATGCTTCCTGGTATGAATGGATTTTCCCTGTGCGAAAACATCCGGCGCGATAGCGATAGCGTGGGAATTATTATGCTCAGCGCGAAATCTCAGGAAGATGACAAGATTCGCGGCCTTTCTATCGGCGCAGACGATTATATGACAAAACCGTTTTCTGTCAGTGAACTCCTTGCGCGTGTGGATGCGTTGTGCCGCCGTGTGGCGCGTGCTGCGGGCAGCAATGCAGAATCAGGGCCGGAAGCGGAAGGCCGTATGGTTTCTGGCAGCTTTGTGCTGGATCAAAAGAGCCGCATTTTGTACAAAAACGGCCAGCCGATCGACTTGACTCAGGTGGAGTTCCAGATTATGGAACTGTTTTTTGCAAACCCCGGTGTGGCATTGGTGCGCGAGAAGATCCTGGAGGGCGTGTGGGGCGAGAACTATTACGGTGATGTGAAGATTGTAGATGTAAACATTCGCCGCCTGCGAATGAAAATAGAAGACGAGCCCAGCGCACCGCGGCACATCATGACGGTGTGGGGGTACGGTTATCGCTGGAACAGTTGAGCGATGCACAGTACGGCAACGCCAAAGAGGAAGCACAACATGCAATCAAATGGGACCGGGGTGCGAAAAAAAGAGAATGGCCGTGTGAACA